>JAYVDE010000545.1:0-23251 GCA_043749575.1 Burkholderiaceae bacterium
CCCAAGTCCGTCGTCTTGCGACGTCCGCTCCCGTTGCTGAGGAGAAACACTTGGGGCGGTCCGGCGTGTGTTTCCCATGAATCGAATTCAGTGCACGAACAGCGCGATCAGAATGATGATCGGGATAGGAATGCCGAGGAACAGCAATAAGAGTGAACGCATAGTGGCCTCCGAAGCAGGGTGAAGAAGAGCACGCTCAGGCGTCGCGGCGACGGCCACCGAAAGTGGCGGCCAGGCTGGCGACGAACGCGCCGATGAGCAGTGACACGAAGAGCCAGAGCGCACTGTAGGCAGAGGCCTTGCGGGCCTTGTCGGCCGTGTCACGCGCCGCCACTTCTGCATCGCGCGCCTTGGCCTGGGCCTTGGCCTGAACATCGGTGACTCGCTTCTCGGCCTCTTGCTGTGACAGCCCTGTGCGCCGGGCCACGATCTGCCCGACGTGGCGAATATCGTCGGGTGGCAGCGGCTCCGACCGGCTGACATTCCCGAAGATCCGGCTGATTTCCGTAGCGTCTTGGCTGGATCTGTGATCACTGGCGTCGGCGGTCGTTGCCGGCCCGGTGATGTCAGCACTCGTTGCCTTCGCATCATGTCTGAAGAGCGAGTCGACGAAGTAGTTCATTGGGCCGCCATCGGCGCCTCGGGTCAGGCCTGCAGACGCTGCCGCACCGCCGGCTGCGGAGTTTGCGATGCCGGCCAGCCCACCAGCCATTGACGCGCCAGCCTGCGCGCCGCCGCTCAGGATGGACGCGATGGTGGAGGTCAGCAGCGCGGCGGTGGCCAGCGATGCCAAGGCCCAAGCCAGGAAGCCATGGGCCGTGTCGCGGAAGTAGACCTCGTCGGTATGCACTTCGGTCCACTTGGTGCGCAGGCGGCCAGCCAGGTAACCACCCATGCCCGAGGCAAACAATTGGGTGAGGGTCACCCAGAGGATCGTTGTGACGCCAAACGTCGTTGCACTGACACCATCGCGGGCCCATGGCGACACGGAAGAGAGTCCGAGTCCGACACCGAGCATCAGCAGGATCAGTGACAGCGCGGCGGCGGCAACAGCGCCGGCAGCAATGGCAGCCCACGAGACAGCGCTGGAAGGCGACCCTGGGTTGCCGGCATAGGGGCCGGTCAGATCGCGCGGGCGGTTGAGTTCGGCAGCGGTAGGCGCAGCGGAAAGTGACATCGAAACTCCGGTGAGTGAGCGGCGGGTGCATCGGCAGAACAGTAGATGTTTTGTACCAATTTCAAGCTACGCAACCGTAGGTCGTCAACGCAATAGGTTCTGTGCGTTTGCGTACCCTGTCGGTGAGATCAGGCTGACCGATGCTGCACACAGCCGGCGGATGAATGCTGCAGTGAGCGAGGCAAGCTGAATTCAACTCGCGGTCACCAAGACGCGACGGTCCGACCGCACGCAGCGCTGCGGTCGACTCCCGAGACCGCTGCAAACCGCTGGCGTTTCGGCGGCGTGGCAAGGCCTTGCTGGACGCTCGTGAAGCGGGTGGTGATGTGCGCGTCCGAACAGACGGACGAGACTGACGACGGCAATGTTCGGGTCCAGACCAGAGGATTGAGGCTCGGCACGCTGACACCCCTCTCGGAAGTTAGCGCATGAGCTTCATCATCTACTGGGTCATCGGCGCCACCACCCTGTCGGGCGCTGTGAACCTGATCCAGCGCAGCATGCGCGCTCAAACCCTTGCCTTTTGATGCATTCACAGTTCTCAAGGAGATGGTCATGGACAAAGACACCCAAGCGAGTACGAACTGCGTGCCCGGTTCAGGCACACCCGACGCCAGCCCTGTGGACGATGGCCAGGGGGTCATCGTTGCAGGCGCCGCTGCCAGAGCTGCGGCCCAGCCGGTCGAATCCCACGCCGATGCAGCCGGCGGTGCGGTCGGCGGCGGGCCAGCCGAAAGCGGTGCAGCAAAGGTCATCGATCCGATGCGTGAGGGTGCCTATTGGCGCGACAACTTCGCTGGGCGCACCTACGTCGAGCAGGGTGCGAGCTTCGGCGACTATGGCCCTGCCTACGTTCTCGGCGTGGTCTCCTATCGTCGATACCCGGAGCGCAGTTTCGAGGATGTCGAGCCTGAAATGTCAGACACCTGGAGCGCCAACCGCGGCGGCTCCAGCCTGACTTGGGAGTGAGCCAAACACGCTGTGCGTGATGCCTGGAATCGCCTCAACGGTCCGACCTTAACGCCGCTGCGCCCGCTGTAACACGACCGTGCTGGTCCGTCTCGTAACCACGCCGACGGGCCGCTGACACCACACATTCCCTACCAGGAGTTTCATGAACTGCTTTGCCGCACGCCCAATGCCAGGTGCGTTGCCCGCCTTGCGGGGGCCCGAGCCGTTTCTGAACGGCCACTCGACAACAGTAGAGCCGATGTTGAGCCGGCATCTGCGCATGCCTCAATTGCCGTGGTCCTGGAGTTGGCATGTCGACGCGCACTGAAACAGTGGTCTCGATCCGTGCCCAGTCGCCGATGCCTGGGCCTGACCACATCCCGCCGCTGCCGCCTGATGTCGTGCCGCCACCGCTGGACACGCCAGCCGAGATACCGCCTGAGATACGCGAGCCGGAGTTGCCGGGCGAACACGCGCCCATCTCAGCGACGGGCCGCGTTTTTCAACCGCATCGCCAGCAGGGCCGTCAATGTAGTTCGCAGCGTTGCCGCGTGCAGTTGGCGCCGTAGCCATTGCGTTCTTCCATGTCTTTCACCCACCCACGTTTCACTGACCCCCAGGAGCCCGTCATGTCCGATTCACCCTACACATTTCCTTCTGCCCAGACGCCCAAGATCGACGGCGCTGCTGAGCCCGGCGGCAACGGTGCCGCCGTGCACCAGCAAGCGCTCACCGACCGGATGGCGCAAGGCGCGCACCACACCATAGACCGGCTGGCCGAAACGGCTGCCCCGCACGTGGAGCGGCTTGAGGAAGCCGTCTCCGGCGCCAGTTTGCGATTGAAGAGTCAGGCCAGGCACGCGCGTGAAACTGGCGACGAATGGGTCGATGGTCTGCGTGTCAGCGTTCGCCGCAACCCGCTGGCGGCAGTGGTCACGGCGTTGACCGTCGGCGCGCTGATCGCTCGATTCACGCGCTGAGACGCCCCGTGAGACAAGACCTGCGCAGCCAGCCCTGGCTCCATTCACTGCGGGATTTGCTGGCGGCGCTGCCCGGTCTGGTGAGCGACCGGCTGGAGCTGCTGGCGCTGGAGCTTCACCGCTCTGGCCGCGGCATCGCGCAGATCGTGGTGTGTATGCTGACGGCGGCCATCCTGGGCGCCAGCGCCTGGTTGGCGCTGTGCGTTGGCAGCGCGTTCGCGCTGGTCGCGCTGGGCCTGCCCTGGCCGGTGGCCATGTTGGCGGTGCTGCTGCTCAACCTGATGCTGGCTTGGGCCGCACTGGCTCGGGTTCGTTTTCTGCTGAGCCATCTTGGCCTGCCGGTCACCCGACGCCATCTGGTCTTCGGCGCTGCCGTGGCGGTGCCCGCCGGCCATCACCCCCACATGCGGCCAGTGGGCCGAACGCCGGAGGACGGACGATGACATTGCACGACCCCGCTACCACACAGCCGCATCAGCGACAAGCACCTGCGCCAGCGACTCTGCGGGCGCAGGCCATCGACCTCGACACCCAGATCGAGCAGCTTGAACAGCGTCTGGTCGCGCGCGAAGCCTGGCTTCGATCCACTGCCCAGTCATTGGGCCAACGGACGCAGCAGGCGGTGGCGCCTAGGCCCTGGTTGCTGCCGATGTTGTGTGGCGGTGCGGCGCTGTGGCTGGGTTGGCGCTGGTTGCACCGCCGCAGCCCGGCGTTGCCGGTCAGCGCGGCCTTGCCTGTCCATGCAGCCGTGCACCGTGGTGAGGTGGTCGCCGATCTGCCCTGGGCCGGACTGGTCGCGCTGGGCTGGCCGCTGCTGCCCATGGCATGGCGTAGGCGTTTCAGCTCGGCCACTGCCACGGCTGTTGTCAGTACTGGCTTGTCAATCGTTCGCCGGCTACTCGGCAGGCGCGTTCGCTAGGGCTCACGGCATGCCGCGTCGGACCACTCGCAAGCAGGTTGCCGCCGAGACAACGCCGGCCGCCTGTTCGGGATCTTTGCCGGGTGACGGCGCCGAAGACGAGGCGGCCGATCCGGTCGGTGATGGCCGCAGCGATGCCGACCTGGCTGCCAGCCTGCCGGCCACGGCGGGCCGCGGTGGCACCGAGCCCGACTCCAAGCTCGACCCCGACCCCGACACGGCTCGCCTTCCGGGCCGTCACCCACTGCAGCAACTGAAGGACGGACCGCATGAAAAAAACTGACAAGACCGGCGCTGTGAAGGCATCCAGCGGCGCCAAGGCGACGGAAAACATGGCCGCCTCGGTCGAGACGCAGGCGGCCCAAGCGCAGGCACTGGCCGCTGCGGTGCCCTACAACACCGGCAAAGCGTTGGAGATCGGTCGTCAAAATGCAGTTGCCCCGCCGCGCGGCACCAGCAGTTCGCTCGAAGCGCGTGCAGCCTCGGCCAGCACGCTGAGCGAGGCCCAGGTTTCGGCCAAGTCGGGCGATGGCCCACCGCCAGAGGGGCGCCCTGCGTTTGCCGGCGCGCTGGACGCGGTGCGTTCAGACGCGGCAGCGCAGACCCTGACCACGAATCAGGGCGTGGCCATCGGCGACAACCAAAACTCGCTGAAGGCTGGACTGCGCGGGCCGACGCTGCTCGAAGACTTCATCCTGCGCGAGAAGATCACGCACTTCGACCATGAGCGCATTCCCGAACGCATCGTCCACGCGCGCGGTTCGGCGGCCCACGGCTTCTTCGAGGCCTACCAGCCGCTGACCGAGTTCACGCGTGCGGCACCGTTTCAGGCGGCTGGCAAGATCACGCCGGTGTTCACGCGCTTCTCGACCGTGGCCGGCGAACGCGGCTCGGCGGACACCGTGCGCGACATCCGCGGCTTTGCCGTCAAGTTCTACACCGACGAGGGAAACTGGGATCTGGTGGGCAACAACATCCCGGTCTTCTTCATTCAAGACGCGATGAAGTTCCCCGACCTGGTGCATGCGGTGAAGCCCGAGCCGCACCACGGCATGCCGCAGGCGGCGTCGGCGCACGACACCTTTTGGGATTTCGCATCGTTGATGCCCGAAACCACGCACACGCTGATGTGGGTGATGTCGGACCGGGGCATTCCGCGCAGCCTGCGGATGATGCCGGGCTTTGGCGTGCACACCTACCGGCTGGTCAATGCGAAGGGTGAATCACATTTCGTGAAGTTCCACTGGCGGCCCCTGCTCGGCACCCATTCGCTGGTCTGGGACGAGGCGGTGAAAATCGCCGGCGCAGATTCGGATTTCCACCGCCGCGACCTCTGGGAAGCTATTGAGTCGGGTGAGTACCCGGAATGGGAACTCGGCCTGCAGATCTTCACTGAGGCGCAGGCCGAACGCTTCAGCTTCGATGTTCTCGACGCCACCAAGCTGATTCCCGAAGAGCTGGTGCCCGTGACGCCGGTGGGCCGCATGGTGCTCAATCGCAACCCCGACAACTTCTTTGCCGAGACCGAGCAGGTCGCCTTTTGCACCGCACATGTGGTGCCCGGTATCGATTTCAGCAACGATCCGCTGCTGGCGGGGCGCATCCATTCGTATCTGGACACGCAGATCACGCGGCTGGGTGGCGCCAACTTTCACGAGATCCCGATCAATGCGCCGCTCGCGCCGGTGCACAACAACCAGCGTGATGGCTTGCACCGGCAGGCCATCCCGCGGGGTCGTGTCGCCTACGAGCCCAACTCGCTGGGTGGCGGCTGTCCGTTCCAGGCCGGCACGGCGGGCTTCGTCTCGTTCCCGCAGCCCAACATGGGCGAACAAGGCGACAAGCTGCGTGGCAAGCCCGAGAAGTTTGCCGACCACTACACGCAAGCCACGCTGTTCTACGACAGCCAGACCGCGGTCGAAAAGGCGCACATCGCAGGTGGTTTTCGTTTCGAGCTGAGCAAGCTCACAGTGCCGGCGATCCGAACGCGGGTGGTGGCTATGCTGGTCAACGTGTCGCCCGAGCTCGCTGCTGTGGTTGCCGCGGGTCTGGGCATGGTCGTTCCCAAGGCTATGCCAAAGGTGCTGGAGCATGCGGCGACGCCGGAGGTCACCCGGTCTGCGGCGCTGTCCCTGACGGCTCTGCCAGGTGACGGTGGCATTCGGACCCGCCGCGTGGCCATCTTGCTGGCAGATGGGGTGGATGGCCAATCCGTTGAAGCGGTTCAAGCGGCCTTGCGTGCGGCCGGTGCCACGGCACACCTGATCGCTGCGCGCTTGGGGCCGGTCAAGACCAAGGAAGGCGCCGTGATCGAGACGACTGCAACATTCGAGAACGCCGCCCCGGTGCTGTTTGACGGCCTGGTGTTGCCCGACGGCGCAGCAGGGGTGAGGCGGCTGGGCAGCCACGTCGAAGTGATGGACTTCATCTCGAACCAGCACCGGCATGGCAAGACGATCCTGGCGCTCGGCGCTTCGAAGGCGTTGCTCAAGCAGGCCGGCATTGAAGCAACGCTGCCAGACGGCCAACCCGACCCCGGCATTCTGGTCACTGCCGCTGCAACGGACCGCAGCGCAGTGGCCGGTTTCACGGCCGCCCTTGGCAAACATCGCCACCCCGAACGTGAGGCCGCTGCGGCGGTACGCTGAAAGTTCAGGCAGCTTCGGTGCTGGATGGGCATTCCCATCCAGCACCGTGATCGCGACTATCTCATCGCGTCTGAAGTTCAGGACCCCGACCAGAACTGGCAGCGGTGCCGCGCTGCGAAGTCTGTCGTCGTGCGAACACCCGCCGGGTCGAGCAACAGCGCGGTGTCCATACCAGCCGAGTACTGAGGCCACAAGGTTGACCCGGCCGTGTTGGGTGAGCCGGTCTTGGCGAACTGGGTCCAGAAGCCGATCATCTGTGTCGACAGCACCTGCTGGGCGGCGGTGAACGCGGGCGGGGTCGGGATCGAGGGCGTGACCTTGAGCACGTATTGGATCTCAGACGCGTGGTAAGCGCCCCATGATCCGGCTGGGTGGCTTGACGTGCTCGGCAGATAGATCATCGGCGGATTGGGGTCGGCGAACTCATACTGATAAGTCGGCGTGTAAGCGGACAACATCTTGACAATGGCGCGCGCCGGGCAGGAATAAGCGCTATCGGTCCCAATCCTGTCGATGGCGATGATCGGCGAGGCAAAGCTCGCCACCGGGTAGGCCGCATCCACTTCGGCCAGGGTTTTTGTCGCGTCGTAGAAGCCAATTACCAGTGCGGCCGATGCGGCATAGGTTTGCGCCGTCACCGGTGCCGAAAAATCGAATGCAAAAGCCGAGAGCAAGGAGTACTCATTGGCGTTGGTGCCTTCGATGACCGGCACTCGATTGAAGGCCCCAGTGGCGAACGCCGTGCCAAGCGCTTGCGTCAGCACCTTGTTGTCGACGTTGCCGACGATGCCGTTGCCGCCAATGAGGGCGCCCTGGTTTGCCAGTACCTGCGCAGGCGTGAGTGCACGCAGGCACGCGGCGGTCTGCGCCACGCAGCCCGCTGCGGTGGCGAACACATTGCCCTTGGCTTCAGCGGCGGGCAAGCTGGGTGTCTTGAGCGTGTAGCTGCCGCTTTGCACGATTGCCTTGTGGAACAGGCCGCGCGACAGCGGGGATGCCAGATGGGTGTGCACACTGGTGCCGCCTGCTGACTCGCCGAAGATCGTCACATTGCTTTGGTCGCCGCCGAACTTGCCGATATTGGTCTGCACCCATTGCAGCGCCGCCTGCTGGTCCATGAAGCCGTAGTTGCCTGAGGCCCCAGCCCCTTCGGCGCTGAGCGCCGGGTGGGCCAGGAAGCCAAGGGCGCCCAATCGATAGTTGACGGTGACCACGACAACACCCTGGCCGACCAGAGCGCTCGGGTCGTAGTCTTCACTTTCCCCGAGGAAGAGCGCGCCGC
This sequence comes from Burkholderiaceae bacterium, assembly GCA_043749575.1. GTDB lineage: Bacteria > Pseudomonadota > Gammaproteobacteria > Burkholderiales > Burkholderiaceae_C > Pseudaquabacterium. The sequence continues at coordinate 7,958 of JAYVDE010000545.1, forward strand.
CATGGATGTAGACCATCACCGGAAGCTGGCTGCCGCTGGTCGGCCGATAGACGTTGAGGTGCAGGCAGTCTTCGGCCGAGTTGGTGGCTCGCCCAAACGCCGTGTCGATCTGCGGACAGTGGGTTGCGAACGCGGTGGCGTCGTGATCGCCGGCCGGGGCGGTTTTCAGATGGCCCAGCACAGGGTCGGCAACAGCACTGTGCGCTCCGCGCCTGCCCGCCGCGCCGTGGCACTATCTGGGGGCGGCACAGCCCGTGGCAGAGCGGAGACCAACGATTGGCACAAGACATTCAGGCAGTGATTTGGGACTTCGGCGGCGTGATCAGTTCATCGCCGTTCGATTCGTTCCGGCGCTTCGAGCAGGAGCGCGGGCTGCCACAAGACTTTTTGCGGGGCGTGAACGCGAACAACCACCTTGAAAACGCCTGGGCGCGCTTCGAGCGCAACGACATCGACCTCGAAGGTTTCGACCAGGCTTTTGCCGCAGAGTGCGCGGCGCTGGGTCACGCGGTGCGGGGTCGGGAGGTCATCGAGTTGCTGGGCGGCACGGTCCGCCCGGCGATGGTCGAAGCGCTGCGCCGGCTCAAGCCACGCCTGAAGATCGGCTTGATCACCAACAACGTGGCGAGCCCCGATTCGGCGGGTCTGAACCCATTGGGGCGCGATGAGGTGCTGGCGCTGTTTCACGTGGTGATCGAAAGCTCCAAAGCCGGGGTACGCAAACCCGATCCCGCGATCTACCGGATGATGTGCGACGCGCTCGGTGTGGCACCGGCCCAGGCGGTGTTCCTGGACGACCTGGGCGTGAACCTCAAACCCGCCCGCCAGATGGGCATGCACACGATCAAGGTCGAAGATCCCGACGTCGCACTGCGGCAGTTGGAATCGCTGGTCGGCTTTGCGCTGCACGGCCCGGCCTGATGGCACAGCCCGCCCGGGCTGGAATTCACCCCTTCACATGCCGCCCGCTAAGCTTTAGGCTACAACGATGAACGCCACCCTCGATATCCCGACTGTCACCCCGACCGTCAACCCGACCACCACCGCGTCCACCACCGTGCCCACCACCGTGCCCACCACCGCGACGCCGATGATCGACGGCATCCCGTTGACGCCCAAACAAGTCACCACGATTGGGCTGGAATCGCTGGTGCCAGCGGCCACCGTCGCCGAGGAGCGCCTGCGCCGCAAGCAAAAGCTCGCCGGCTCCTTGCGCATCTTTGGCCGCTTCGGTTTCGGCGAAGGTGTTGCAGGGCACATCACGGTGCGCGATCCCGAGTTTCCTGATCACTTCTGGGTCAACCCGCTCGGCCTGTCGTTCCGCCACATGCGCGTGTCCGACCTGATCCTCGTCAACCACCACGGCGAGGTCGTCTACGGCAAACACAGCGTGAACCGTGCGGCCTATGTGCTGCATGCGGCGGTGCACGCAGCACGCCCCGACGTGGTGGCTGCCGCGCACGCCCATTCGGTTTACGGCAAGGCCTTCAGCGCGCTGGGCATCCCACTCGACCCGCTGACCCAGGATTCGTGCGCGTTTTACGAGCAGAACGTGGTCATTGCCGACCACGGCGGCGCCGTGGTGCTGGAGATGGCTGCCGGCCAAGATTTTGCCCAGGGCTTTGGCCAGAACCGCGCCGCCATCCACCAAAACCACGGCCACTTCACCGTCGGCGCCACAGTCGATGAGGCCGTCTTCTGGTTCGTCTGTTTCGAGCGCTGTGCCCAGGCACAGTTGCTGGCCATGGCGGCGGGCACGCCCAAGCATATTCCGCACGAATCAGCGGTCTACACCCGCGAAAACGCCGGCAGCGCCCGCACCGGCTGGATGCATTTCCAGCCACTGTGGCAGGAAATCTGCCGCACCGATCCGGCACTGTTCGAGTGATGTTGGCGCCGCCTCGGCGGCGTCGCGCGCAGACCATCGGGCGCTGTTGCGGCTGAGGGCGAGGCAAGGGCCACCCACCCAGCCCACACGCTGGCTTGGCGCCCTGTTCTGACGGTGGGCCGGCCTTCCACCGCCCCGGCCGGCTGGGATGTTCCAATGCCGTCTCCGGGCCGCCGGCCCCCTCACTGCTTCGAAATCCCCCATGACGACTTCGCTGTTCGACACCGCTGTTCCCGTCTTCAACCAGATGCTCGGGGGCCTGCGTGGCGTGCTGAGCAAGGCGCAAGCCCATGCCGAGGGCCGTAACATCGAGCCCGACGCGCTGCTGCAGGCGCGGCTGTTCCCCGACATGTTCCCGCTGCTGCGCCAGGTGCGCGTGGCTTGCGACTTTGCCAAGAGCGTGGCGGCCCGGCTGGCCGGCGTCGACGTGCCGGCCTACGAAGACAACGAAGTGGGTTTTGCCGACCTGCAAGCCCGCATCGACAAGACGCTGGCGTTCATCAATGGCCTCACGCCGCTGCAGTTCGAGGGCAGTGCCACCCGCGAGATCATCAGCCAGGCCGGCACGCCCAAAGAAAAGCGCTTTGCCGGCAGCTCCTACCTGCTGAACTACGGGCTGCCGCACTTCTTTTTCCACGTGACCAGTGCCTACAACATCCTGCGCCACAACGGGGTGGAGGTCGGCAAGAAGGATTACATCGGCAGCTACTGATCCGAATGCCGGCAAGGGTCGCCAGCCGTTGCCACGGCTCAGCCCGGCCCCAACATGCGACGGACGTCGACCCAGGCGTCGAACTCGGCCGCGCTGATGCCAGCCATGTCGAGGGCGGCCTGTTTCAAGCCGAGCCCGTGGGCTTGTGCATGCTTGGCAATCTGCGCGGCGCGGTCGTAGCCGATGTGCGGCACCAGCGCGGTCACTGACATCAGCGAGTGCGCCAGCATCGACAGTGCGCGCTCGGCATCTACCTCGATGCCCTCGATGCAATGGGATCGGAAGCTGGCCATCGCATCCGTCAGCAGGCGCAGGCTGTCGAGCAGGTCGAGGGCGATCAGCGGCTTGTAGACGTTGAGTTCGAACTGGCCCTGGCTCGCCGCGATGCCGATCGCCACGTCGTGACCCATGACCTGGGCGCAGACCATCGTCAGGGCCTCGACCTGCGTCGGATTGACCTTGCCCGGCATGATCGAACTGCCGGGCTCGTTGGCCGGCAGCCGCAACTCACCCAGGCCGGCACGCGGCCCGCTGCCCATCAGCCGAATGTCGTTGGCAATCTTGTTGAGCGCCACCGCCAGGGTTCTGAGCGCGCCGTGCAGACCGACCAGGGCCTCGTGCCCGGCCATCGCTGCGAACAGGTTGCCGGCCACGACAAAGGGCGCGTCCAGTCGCTTGGCCAACACGGCGGCGACCCGGGCGCCAAACTCGCGGTGGGTGTTGAGCCCGGTGCCGACGGCAGTGCCACCCATGGCGAGTGCGTGAACATCGGGCAGCGCACGGCGGATGGCGGCGTCGGCGATACCCAACTGGGCGTCGTAGCCGCCGAATTCCTGGCCGAAGGTGACGGGCGTGGCGTCTTGCAGGTGGGTGCGGCCGACCTTGGCGGTGGCCGCAAACGCCGTGGCCTTGGCGCGCAGTGCGGCGCGCAAAGCGGCCAGCGCCTGCAACAGCGGCTGGGTGCGCAACACGGCAGCGAGGTGCATCGCCGTCGGGAACACGTCGTTTGACGACTGCCCCAGGTTCACGTCGTCGTTGGGGTGGACACAGCGTGCGGCGCCCAGGCCGCCACCCAGGGCCAATGAAGCGACATGGGCAATCACCTCGTTGACGTTCATGTGGCTTTGGGTGCCCGAGCCGGTCTGCCACACCGACAGCGGAAACTGGGCGTCGAATTCGCCTGCCGCCACGCGCATTGCGGCGCTGGCGATGGCGCCTGCCCGCGCGGGCTCGAGCAAGCCAAGATCGCCGTTCACCTCGGCAGCCGCGCGCTTGATCTGGGCCAGCGCGTGCAAGATCTCCAAGGGCATGCGTTGCTCACCGATGGCGAAAAAGCGCAGGCTGCGCTCGGTCTGCGCAGCCCACAAGGCATCGGCCGGCACCTCGATCGGGCCGAAGCTGTCGGTTTCGGTCCGGGATATAGGCCGCGCGGTCATTGGTAGCCGATGCCCATCACGTAGTTGCGCAACAGCGCTTCTTCGTAGTTGCCGGCCGCCAGCAGTGCCCGCAAGCCGTCGCGGGCGTTCACCACCCCCAACAGCTGCTGGTCAGCATCGACCATCAGCACCTGGATCAGGCCGCGGCTGTGCATCATGGCCAGCACGTCGGCCAAACGGTCATCCGGCGCGCAGACCGTGAATTCCGGGCTCATCACCGCGGCCGCACGGGTGCGGAAGAAGTCGGCCTGGCCGAGGCCCAGTCGCCTGACCAGCACGGTCTCGGTGATGGTGCCCAGTGGGCTTCCCGCCGCATCGCACACCACCACGACGCTGATCTGCGCGCTCGACAACAGTGCCGCCACCTCGACCAGCAGGGCGTCTGCCGCCACCGTCAGCCGCCGCGAGCGGGCCACCGCTTCAATGTCGCTGACGAGCAAGGGCGCCATAGCCTGGGCCTCGGCAGCGGCCACCGGCGCGCTCTCGGGGCTGGTCTGTCCCGGGCCCAGGTTGGCCGGGCCGTCGACATACAGGCTGGCAGTCTTCTCGATCATGTTGGCGCCTTTCAGGCAGGTTGAGCGGGGCGCTTGCATCGCGTCGGCGATCTGGTTTTGATGGTCGGGTCGCTGGACCGTCATCGCCATCGGACAGCGACCTGCGCCTGGCGAGGGTTTGTCCTACAGCCGCTGCGTTTGCCGCAGCCACCAAGCCTGAGCTTGTAGCCGAGCGCTCAAGCTTGCCCGCCCGGGCTGGCCGGTGCTTCCCGCAATCAAGCTGACCGCCGGTCTGTTCGCTGCACAACAGACTGCCGCCAACGGAAGGCCTAGAACCCATTGATCGCCGGGGCAGAACCCTGACAGACACCCGCTGCATCGCCATCAGACCCTGGGAGATCGCCATGTTCGAATCCAGCCCCCACAAGCCGTATCACCCGAGCCAGGACGTTCCCGACGAGTTTGAACCGGGCTCGTTGCCGGTGGAGCCCGACGAGGGGCCGGTGCCCGCCGGCATCCCGGACGACCCTGAGCACGACCGCGTGATCGACCCCGAAGCCTGAGCACCACCTCCGGCTGGAGGTTTCTTCTCCCAACCGATCACCAGGCGGTTCGCGGCAAGCGCGTCACTTCGGCCGCGGCGGCTTGGTGAGCCGGTCTGGCTGGCTCAGGCGGCCGGCGCGCAGCTCTTTCACGGCCGCCACCACCGAGCGGGCCACGTTGCGCACTTCTTCTTGGACGGGCTTGTCCTGGTCGAGCGCGTCGTGGCTGTCGCTGTAGGGTTCGTAGTAACCGATGTAGCGGCCCAGCTTGGCGGCGGCGCCGGCGTCGATCATGCCCATCCACTCCAGCCAATCGGTCAGGTTGCGCCGGTGCGGGTCGACACCGGCCACATCGCCGTGCACCACCACGCCAAAGGCCCGCCCGGCCACGTGTTTGGGGTAGTGCCAGCCCGCCTGCTCGATGATCTTGGCCTCGGCCACCCGTTTGCCATGGGTGGTGGTCGGGTCGGGATTGCCGCCGTCGGCGCAGACCATGCGGTCGATCAGCAACTTCAGCGGGCTGGGCGACTGGTACCAGTAGGTGGGCGCCAGCACGATCACCGCGTGGGCGGCCACCCAGCGCTCGTAGATTTCGGCCATCCAGTCTTCGGCCTGGGCCAGCGCATGGTTGGGGTAGCAGCTGCAGGGCCAATGGCACAGCGGCATGGCGCTGGACACGCAGCCTTTGCAGGGGTGGATGTTGCGGCCGTACTCCGAGGTGACCAAGCTGAGGTCCAGCACGTCGGCCTCGATGCTGGCCCGCTGCACCACCCGCCGCGCGATCTCGGTCAAGCGCCAGGTTTTCGAGATCTCGCCCGGACAGGTGCCATCGTTGCGTGCACTGCCGCAGACCAGCAGCACGCGGGATGGCGTGGCACTGTCTTGCCACCGCTTCTGCGCTGCCCGCAGGCGTTTGCGGGTTTCCAGCCATTCGACCGAAATCGGGTAGGTCGGATCGGCAAAACCGCGGCCGGCAGGCTGGGTAAACGGTGCTTTGCGCCCTTGTTGCAGCGCCTGCCAGGCGATCTCTTCGAGCCGGCCGATGGCGTCGTGCTCAAGCGCAAATGCCGGGTCGTGAAACCGGCGCTGGTAGCGCGCATGGAACTGCTCGCGTGTCAGAGGCGCCGGCGCCTGGCCGGTTCGAATGGTCGTCATCGCGACTCCTGGTTGCCGATGCTGCCCAATGTGGACGCTTCGACCCTGCGCTGCCATCGGACGAGGGCCTGCCCCGCGCGCCGGGATGTCCTACACCCGGTACCGGACAGCGGGCAGTCTGCTGAGCAGCCGAGCAGCCGAGCAGCAGACCGCGCAGCCCCGAGGCGGCTCGCGCCAGATCAATGCGCTGCGATGACGCCGCAGCCGATGCGTGCGCCTGAGTTGCCGGTGGGCTGGGTCAGGTAGTCGTCCGCCTGCGCGTGCACGATCACCGAACGGCCCACCACGCTGGTGGGGCCGGCGGCAACCGTCACGCCGGTCAGCATGAACTTTTGGTCGACCGAGCCATTGGCGTCGGCCTTCAGCGACGGCATATCGCCGGCATGGTGCGGCGCATTCTGCGGGCCATGTGCTTGGCCGCCCGGGTTGAAGTGGCCGCCGGCGCTGCTGCCGTCGGTGCTGGCACAGCTGCCGATGTCATGGACGTGGAAGCCGTGTTCAGCATTCGGTTTGAGCCCGCTCAACTTGGCGTGCACCATCAGGTGATCGGCCATGGCATGGAACATGACCAAACCACGCACCTGGTTGCCCTCGGTGGGCGTCAGCGAAGCCATCGCCATCGGCCCTTTCATCATGGCCATGGCGCCGGACTTGTCAGCGCCAGGCCTTGGGTGTTGCGCGGCGCAGCCGGTGAACAAAACGGCTAGCAGCCCGAACCCCAGCCCAACACCAAACCCAAACCTATTTCCAAGCGCGCGTGATGACGGGGCATTGTTCGACATGGGCTGGACTCCGGCTGCGTGGGTGTGGATCGCTGGGCGTACTGTAGTGTCGGGCAAGAGGTCCTGATGTACGGCAGCGCACGCTGCGACGGCCAGCGCCCATCGGCCGCTGCAGGCACCGGCACCGGCAGGGCTGCAGTGCGCGCTGGGCGCCAGGCCGCAGGCACGTCACTCGGGCAGGACGTCGATTTCCTGGGTGATCTCGGTCCAGCGCGCTGACTCGCTGCGCAGGAAGGCGCCGACCTGGGCCACCGACAGGCTGCCGTCGACGATGGGGCCGATGGCGGCGATGGGGTCGGCCACGTCCTTGTCGTTGAGCAGCGCGTTGAGGTCGCGGTGGCTGCGCTCGATGGCCGCAGCCGGTGTGCCGGTCGGTGCCACCACCGCGAACCAGCCGACCCTGTCGAAGCCAGGCCACTTTTCGGCCAAGGGCGGCACGTTCTCCCAGCCCGCGACATGCCTGGCTGCGGTGGTCGCCAACACCCGCAAGCGGCCGTCGCGCGCCAGCCGGGCGGTGGCCGCGAGGTCGGCCACCATCGCATCGATGTGGCCGCCGATCAAGTCTTGGCTGCCGACACCGACGTTGGCGTAGGGCACCAGGTTGGCGCCGGCCTGGCTGCGGGCGTTGAACAGGCGCGCGATCATGCCGCTGCAGGCGCGCGGGCCCTCGTTGCCGATGCTCAGGCTGCCCGGCGCCGCCTTGGAACGCGCGACCAGATCGTTGATCGACAGCAGCGGCGATTCGGCCCTGACCCGCAGCGCGAACGGGCTGCGGGCGATAAAGGCCACCGGCACAAAATCCTTGGCCGGGTCCTAGGGCAAGGTCTTGAACAGCAGCGGGTTGGTGATCAGCGCCGCGGTGGTGGCGAAGTAGAACGAGTAGCCGGCGGCCAGAACGTGGCCGCCGGGCTTGTTGTCGATCACCACGGCCTGGCCCCAGCCCTTGGCCAGCCGGTCCGACAGGATGCGGGCGACGCTGTCCGGGCCCGAGCCCGGCGGCTGCGACAGCAAGCACTTGACCGGCTTGTCGGGCCAGCTCTGGGCGCGCAGCACGGGCGCGGCCGAGGCCAGGGCGCTGGCGGTCAGACCGAGGCTGAAATGGCGTCGTTGCAGGGTCTTGTCTCGGTTGTCCAGCGATGGGTTCGTCAAAAAGCCAGCGCGGCGTGGCGCTCGGCCAGCAAGGCGTCGAGTTGCGCGGCCGTCGTGGCCGTGCCGTAGACACAGTGGTCCGGCCGGACCACCGCGGCATGGCAGGCGTGGCGCTGCATCCAGGCCGCCACCACACCGTCGCGTTCGCGGTCGCGTGCACCGTCATGCACAAGTGTCGACGGGTCGCCGAGCGCCATCACCGGCAGCCCGCTGGCCGCTGCGGGCGCGGCGATCGTGGCGTCGACGATCACCCGCCAGCCATGGCCGTAGCGCTGGTCCATCAGCCGGCCATCGGCCATCGGCCAGCCGCGGCTGCGCAAACAGCGTGCCGCGGCCGCTGCTGTCCAGCCGGGCCAGCAGCCCCGCCGTCAGCCGCGGCAGCACGTCCTGGCGCGGCGTGTCCTTGACCGTGCCGCCGCACTCGGCCAGCAGCTTTGCATCACGCGCACGGGCCTTGGCGACATCGCGCTCGCAGATGATCGCGCCCAGCGCCTTCAGTCGGCCGGTCAGCTCGCGCACATGGCCGCGGCGCTCCTGGCCGTAGCTGTTGAGCAGCGCCTCGGCCGCGGCGCCCTGCACCTCGCCCTGGACCACCGCCGCCAGCGCTTCCACGCCAGGTTGACGACGTCGCGCACACCCTGGCACATGCCCTGACCCAGGAACGGCGGCTGCATGTGCGTGGCGTCGCCGGCGACAAACACCCGCCCGGCCCGCCAGCGTTCGGCCACCAGGGCATGGAAGCGGTAACTCGACTGGCGCCAGAGTTCACCGTCGTCGGGGGCCAAGCAGCGAGACAACAAGCGCCAGGTGCCTGCGGGCGTGGCCGCCTGTTGCGGGTCTTCGCCGGGCTTGAGCGAAATCTCCCAGCGGCGGTGGTTGCCCGGGCCGATGATCAGGGTGCAGGGCCGCTCGGGCTCGCAGTACTGCACGCTGGTCTTGGGCAGCCTGGCCAGGCCGCGGGCATGGACCCGCACATCGACCACCAGCCAGGGCTCGTCGAAGTCCAGGTCTTCCAGGGTGATGCCGACGGCGGCGCGCACCGTGCTGGCGCCGCCGTCGCAGGCGATGACTCAGCGTGCACGCACGGTCGAGGCCGTGCCATCGTCCGCCGTCAGCGACAGCGTGGCGCCGTCGGCGTCCTGAACCAGCGTTGTCAGTTCGGTGGCCAGCACCACGGTCACGTTGGGCAGTTGCGCCACCCGGTCACGCAGCAGCGGCTCGACCGGGGGCTGGGTGAAGACCATGGACGGCGTCCAGCCTTGCGGGTAGGGCGGCGCCACCCTGGTCATGCGGCGGATCAGCTGGCCATCGGCGCCGAACCACTCCGACGGTGTGAACGGCTCGGTGTGGCGCTCGATGGCCTCGGCGATGCCGAGTTGCTGGAACACCCGCATGACCTCGTGGTCCAGCGTGATCGCCCGCGGGATGTCGTAGACACCGCGCAGGCGGTCGCCGACATGGACCTTCAGGCCGGCCTGCCCCAGCAGCGCGGCGGCCACCGCGCCCGCCGGCCCGTAGCCGACGATGGCCACATCGAACATCGACTACTCCGCGATGATCGGGTTGCGCAGCACGCCGATCCGCTCGATCTCGATCTCGACCACGTCACCGGCTTTCATCCAGACCGGCGGCGTGCGCGCCTGGCCGACACCGGCGGGGGTGCCCATGACGATGGTGTCGCCCGCCTCCAGCGTCATGCACTCGGCCAGCAGGGCAATGGTCTCGGCGACGCTGAAGATCATGTCGCTGGTGCTGGCGTCTTGCATCAGCTGGCCGTTCAGCCGGCTCTGAATGCGCAGGCCGGTGGCGCCCGGCGCCAGTTCGTCGGCGCTCACCAGCACCGGGCCGAAGCCGCCGGTGGCGTCGAAGTTCTTGCCGATGGTCCATTGCGGCGTGCGCTTTTGGTAATCACGCACCGACATATCATTGAAGCAGGTGTAGCCGAACACATAGGCCAGCGCGTCGGCTTGGGGCATGTGGCGCGGCACGGTCTTGGCAATGACCACCGCCAGCTCGGCCTCGTAGTCGAACTTGGTCGAGACCTTCGGCGCCAGGCCCGGCTGGCCATGGCCCAGCAGCGAGCTCTTGCCGCGGTAGAAGAACCAGGGGTAGTCGGGCTTCTCGGTGCGCCCGCCTTCCTTGGCGTGGTCGAAGTAGTTCAGGCCCAGGCAGATGGTCTTGCCGGGCTCGGGCAGCAAGGGTGCAAAGGCCAGCGTGGCCAGCGGCAAGCGCGGCGCGGCCGAGGCGATGGCCTGGGCCGCCGCGCTGGCCAGGTCGGTGCCGGCGGCCAGCGCGGCACGCAGGTCGGCGGGCGTGCCGGGCACGGCGGCAGCCAGGTCGATCGCGGCGTCGCCGTCGACAACGGCCAGCCGCGCTTGGCCGTGGCGCAAGTAGGTGGTGAATCGCATGGCAGGTCTCCAGGGCAGTGCGGGCTTGCAAGGTTCAAGGCGCGGCGGCGAACAACACGCGGCGCTGGGCCTGTTTGAGCGCGTCGGTCGGTGCGGTGCCGATGCCCCACTGGTCGTTGCGGCCGGGCGGCCAGGTCCAGTCAATGGGGCTGCCGGGTCGGTAGTGGTCGTCGATCTGCTCGACCTCGGCGGTGTACTCGTTGACGATGCCAAACGGGTCGACGAAGCAGTTGAAGGCGTTGTCACCCGGGCCGTGGCGCCCGGGCCCCCACTGCGGCGGCAGGCCGGCGTCTTTCAAGCGGCTGCCGCCGCGCATCACCGCGTCTAGCGTGGGCATCAGGAAGGCGATGTGGTTCAGCGCGTCGTTGTCGGTGTCGCCCAGCGCCAGGCTGTGGTGGTCGGCGTCGCAGTTCATGAAGGCCATGATCTTGGTGCGGTCGGCCAGCACAAAATCCAGCGCAGGCTCAAAAAAGGCCTGGCTGCTGGCGATGGCGTGGCAGTTCAGCACCGCATGGGCCAGGCGCTGCGGCTGGTCGGCCGTGCGGCGGGCGTCGCCGTGCACGATCTCGATGCGGCGGCCGTCGCCATCGCGGATCAGCAGTGAGCGGCCGCCCGCCGGATCAGCGGGATCGCCGGGATCGGTGGCGGTGGCGCGCTCGACCACACCGCCGGCGGCGACCGTGGCCTGCGCGATCAGGTCCAGCGCGGCGGCGCTGCGCGCGCGCAGCGTCAGCTGGCGGATGGTCGGCGTGCCGGGGGCGACATGCAGCGCCAGCAGATGGTGGTCGCTGCCGCTGCCGCGCAGGTAGACCACAGCGTCGCCGCGGGCGGCGATCACCAGTTGCCAGACCTCGGTGTAGAAAGTTTCGGCCGCCGCCAGGTCGGGCACGGTCAGCGCCACGCTGCGCAGCGCGGCGATCCAGGGTGATTTCATCGGGCTTCCTTGGTCATCGCCGAAGGCCGGCGCGGCGCCTGTTGGGCGGCGCGTGCGGACCCGCCCAGCCCGGCCTCAGGCGTGGCTCAGGCCGATGGCGGCGATGCCCGCGATGACGATTTGCTCGTCTTCGTCGCCGGTGCCACCCGAGGCGCCGGCTGCGCCGACCACCGCGCCCTGGGCATCGACGACCAGCACCGCGCCGGTCTGGGCGATGAACTTCTGCAGCGAGGCCGAGGCGACCGCGTTGAAAAACGCCGGCAGGCCCTTGGCCCGCTCGGTCAGCACGCGGCTGTTGACGCCCATGCCCATCGCCGCTGCGGCTTTGCCCAGCGCGATGTCCAGCCGCAGCGCCGAGGCGCCGTCTTCGCGGGCGCTGGCCACCACCTGCGCGGCGGCATCGACCACCACCACGCCCATCGGCTTGAAGCCGGCGCTGCGGGCGGCGGCCAGTGCCGCGTCGATAAGGCTGCGGGCTTGAGACAGGGACAAGGCAGACATGGCGGTTTCCGTTGGAGAAGTGTGTCTGAATTTTTATATACAAAACACGCCTACACAAGCGTTACGGTATAAATATCGCTTGTTGTGACCTTGGCTACATCGCCGCATCCCCAGCCGCTGCACCGCACCATGGCCCGCACCCCTGCTCTTGTCACCGCCCATGGCGCCGCCACCCGGGCCACCAGCTTGTACGACCAGCTGCGCACCGACCTGCTGGACGGCTGGTTGGTGCCCGGCAGCAAGCTGGCCATCGAGGCCTTGAGCGAGCGTTACGCCAGCAGCCAGACGCCACTGCGCGAGGCGCTGAACCGGCTGGTGGCCGACGGTCTGGTGCAGCGGCGCGAGCAGCGTGGTTTTGTCGTTGCCGGCATCAGCGCCCACGACCTGGCCGAGATCACCAAGACCCGCGGCTGGCTGGAGGCCATCGCGCTGCGCGAATCGATCGCCGCGCACGGCACCGCCTGGGAAGAAGCGCTGGTGCTGGCCCACCACCGGCTGGCCAAAACACCGCGCTCGCTGGACGCGCAGCGCTTCATCGACAACCCCGAATGGGAGCCGCTGCACCGGGCGTTTCACCGCGCGCTGATCAGCGGCTGCGGCTCGCGCTGGCTGCTGGGCTTTTGCGAGCAACTGGCCGACCAGCACCACCGTTACCGCCGGCTGTCGGCGCCACGCGCCTTCGCCAAGCGCGGCGTGACCGGTGAGCACCAGCAACTGCTGGCCGCGGCGCTGGCCGGCAAGGCCGATGAAGCGGTGGCGCTGCTGCGGGCGCACTTCGAGCGCACGGCGCGGGTGATCCTGGACGACCCGACGCTGTTCGGCCAGCCGCGCGACGACTGATCGGGCCGTTGGCCATGGTCATTGGTGCCAAGCGGCCTGATCGACTTCAGGTTTTACAAGCGCGCATGTGGATTCACATCAGCGTCGACGAATCTGATCCCTCGGCAGTGCCGCAGTCGGGTCATAGATCTGCAAGGTGTAGGCCTTAACCAGCTTGTCCTTGGAAGACGACCGAGTTTGTACCCGCTGAGGCAGGTGCCGGCGCGATGCGCCCATTGAAGCGCTCGACCATGCCCTTGGTTTGCGGGTGCCTGGGCGGGCACAGGCGGTGCTCAATGGCCCTGGACGAGCAAGCCACATCGAACACATGACGGCCCGAGGGTGTCCGGGTCTTGCTGGTGAAGCGGTCAGTGAACTGGCTGCCGTTGTCGGTCAGGACGTTCTTGGTTTTCATCGGTGCGGCTCGCTGGAGGCGGCGCAGGAAGTCGACGCTGCTGGCCTCGCTTTGGTCGCGGTAGCTGCGCCTGTAGACCCAGCGCGTGGCCCGGTGACGGCGTACACGGCGCTGGGCTCGCGGGCGCGCGGCGGCCAGCCGGAAGGGCCGCCGGGAGGGCTGCCGGGATGTGGGGCCGCGATGCGGGCCAGCCTACCTGGCGGGACGCGGGCCCGCCTGCCTGCTGGCGGGCGGCCAGGCCGGGAGCGGTGCTGATGCCGGTGCCAACCGCTGGGGTGCTGCCGCCCCGGCCCACACCCGTTCGCTCGACCAGCCCATCAGCTGATCGACCGGGCTGCGCACCGCCCCACCGCCCAGCTTGAGCACGTGGGTGTAGATCATGGTGGTGCTGACATCAGAATGGCCCAGCAGCTCTTGCACGGTGCGGATGTCGTAGCCACTCAGCAGCAGGTGGGTGGCGAAGGAATGGCGCAAGGTGTGCGGCGTGGCCGGCTTGTCGATGCCAGCGGCCTCGGAGGCACGCTTGAACGCGCGCTGGAAGCCCTGGTCCACCTGGTGGTGGCGGCGCAGCCCCGCGCCGCGTGGATCGACCGACAACGTGGCCTGCGGAAATACCCAGAACCACATCCACGACAACGGTGCGCGCAGGTACTTGCGATCAAGCGCGTTGGGCACCTGCACGCCCGCCACGCCGGTGGCGCGATCGCCAGCCCACAGGGTGTGCGCCGCAGCCAACTGGACGCGCAGCGCATGTTCCAGCGAGGCGGGCAGCATCACGATGCGGTCCTTGCCGCCCTTGCCCTCGCGCACCACGATGGCGCGGCGGGAGAAATCGATGTCCTTCACCCGCAGGCGCAGGCCTTCCAACAGGCGCATGCCGGTGCCGTAGAGCAACTGGCCGAACAGGCGGTACTCATCCGGCAAGGCGGCCAGCACCTGCGCTACTTCGTCATGCGACAGCACCACCGGCAGCCGGGGCGCGCGCTGCGGGCGGCTGATCTCTTGCAGCCACGGCACCGGGAGGCCGAGCACCTTCTGGTACAGAAAAAGCAAGGCCGACAAGGCTTGCTTGTGGGTGGACACGGCCACGTCGCGATCAATGACCAGCCAGGCCAGGAAGGCCTCGACCTCGGCGCCACCCAGTTCGGCCGGATGGCGCAAGCCATGGAAGCGAACGAAGGCACGAACCCAATGGACGTAGGCCTCTTCCGTCCTTATGCTGTAGTGAAGATAACGGATCTGGCTGCGAAGTTGATCCAACAGCCGACCGGGAGGCGGCGCAGCGTTCATGAGCATGGTGAATCGCTTAGTTGAGTGTTACTGTACGCAAACACAGTATCAACGCAAACTGCTCGCACGGCAAGCTGGCACACGCATGCTGGCCTGTGCCACCGACTGCGACCCCTGGCGAAACGGGCGAAACGGGCGAAGCGCCCTACAGCTTGGTGCGCTTGCGGGCCGACAACCAGGATCGCCGCTCATGCAACCCAACCCAAGACCCCTAGCGCGCCTGCAGGTGACCAAAAAGCTGGCGCCTGAACAGCCGGGCGCTAAAAAACTGGCCAACCGCTTTGGTGAGCAGCTGGTGTGCGTGCGCTACCGCCAGGACGCCGAGGCCGGGCGCCGCTACACGACCGTGGAACTGGTTGTCGACGAAGGGCCCATGCCGATTGACAAGCGAACGCCGCCGGTCGTCAACTTGCGCGTTGGTTACGACGAACGCGCCCTTCGGCAGGCCATCCAGCAACAGGGCGGCGTCTGGGACGAAAAACTGCGCGTCTGGCGGGTACGGCGGGACGTTGTTCTGGACCTGCAGTTGCAGCACAACGTGCTTCGGAACTTGCCAGTTGTGGATACCAAAAGTGGAAAGGACTGACCCGTGACGGAAAGCTCTTCCCATCTTTGGAAAGTCGAATTAACGTCGATATCACGTTAGCCATCACCGAATACCTCAACTCTCCCGACTGTCGAGTTTCCTGGTGACTCACATATCTGGATCGAGGAACTCAGCAACGCTCCGGCGTCGGTTGGAGGTCAGTTCATGGCTTGCACTTCGCGC
>JAYVDE010000546.1:0-9676 GCA_043749575.1 Burkholderiaceae bacterium
CCTTCATGTTGTCCATGTCGTAGCCGAAGGCCCACAGCCGCAGCTGCCCGCCGGTCTGGCGGTTCGGCAACAGCAAGGCGCGGTCGACGACCTGGGCGACGCGGGTCGACTTCTTGTCGGTCGACGCGCCCAGCACCCAACTCAACCAATGGCGGTAGCCCAAGCCGTCGGGCTGTGGATGCACCGGCAGCCAGCCCTCTTTGCCCTCGTAATACGGCGACAGCGGGTGGCTCCAGGCGCCTTTGTAGTTGAGCCCCTTGTTCTTGGTGCGGTAGTGGCTGATCAATTGATCCGAGGGCCGCCCGCAGCCGTCGCACAGCCCGGCCAGTTGCCGCTGGGTATCGAGCCGAATGCGCCTGGGCATGGCCCAGAACAGGTGCGCCGGATGCACCTGGGCTTGGGCGAGTTCACCCTCAACGGGCTGCAGCAGCGTGATGGGGCCCAGCCACGGGAAGCTGTGCTGCGCATCGGTCCGGTCGGCATCGCCACCTTGGGCCAGATAGGCCGGTCGGTCGCGCACGTTCATCCACAAGTCATGCCACAGCTGGCCACCAGCGGGTGCCAGCACCAGCGTCGTCAGGGGCCCACCACCGCGCAGCCCGGTGCGATGGCCGGCGCCGCCAGACGGCGCGTTGAGCTGCAAGGTGAACAGTGCGGTGGCCGCGCAGGCCGGGCACAGCGCCTTGATCTGGTCGCGTTTGACGAAGTGGTCGGCGTTGTTTTTGACGGTGTTGTCACCGGGCGCGTCGATCAACAACGCTCCGATCTCATTGACGGCCACGCCCTCGGTGCCCAGACCAAAGTCCTGCATGAACCGCGGCCCATCGCCGTCCAGTTCAAACGCCACCGCGACGGGTTCAAACCACCGCCTCAGCGTTTCCACCGCCGGCGGCGCATTGAGCAGCCCGCGCCACGCGATGCCATCGGCCTCCGGCGTGGTCGTCTGCAGCAGCCCAATTGCAAACTGCGCCAGCGCACCGTTGAAATCAGGCCGGTCGGCGTCGAAGGCCAGCCACCGTGGATCGGCCAGCCGGTCGGGCGTGATCCAGTGGCGCTCGCCCTGGGCGTCGCGCACCGGCATCCAGGGGTCGTGTAGCAAGTTCATGCCTCGGGGTCCTCCTTGGTGTTTGTATCAGTGGCGGTGCCTTCCAGCAGGCGCAGCCCCGTTCTGTCGTCGTACTGCCAGCGCAACCGGCGCGCCGGCTGGCCCGGGCGCGGGGCGGCCAGCGCCTCGCCCACCCAGCCTTGCGCCGTCAGCGCCAGCGCCAGCAACACTGCCCAGCGGCCTTGCGCCGGCAGTTCGGCCAGCGTGGCGTCCAGCACGGCCTGTTGTCTGGCGTCGCTGGCCGGCGCGGTGGCGGCGATCAGCCGCTCGGCCATGCGCAGGCTGCTGTACGCCCAGCCGTGGCGGCCGCTTATCCAGGGCTGCAGCCGGCCATCGACCCAGCGCGCCAGCGTCACCGTGCTGCTGGCCTCGCCCAGGCGCGACGGTGTCTTGGCGTCGGCCCACCAGTCGATGCCGCCGCGTTGGTAACCCTGGCTGAGCGTCAGGCTGTTCATCTGCGCCTGGCCCAGATCGGCAAAGCCCTGGCCCTCGGCAGCCATCGCGTTGGCATCCAGCCCGGGTGGGATCTCGGCCTCGGCGCCGAACACGCCTTCAATCAGCTGGCGGGCATCGTCGGGCATGGTGAAGCTGCCCCGGCCATCGTCGTCGCGCAGGGCACGGGCGGTGAGCCAGTTCTGGCCATGGTGTTGGTACACCGCAGCCGCCTTGGGGAACGCGGCCTTGTACCAGCGGGCATCGGGGGTATCGGTCCAGTGTGGGCTCAGCAGCCAAAGGCATGGCTCGCCGCGTTGGTCGGGCTCGGCGGGGTCAAGCAAGGGGTTGCCATCGGCCGCACGGCGGTGCCGGCGCAGCCGGCCGGCACGCTGGATCACGCAGTCGATGGGCGCCAGGTCACTGACCAGCAGGTCGAAGTCGACGTCCAGCGACTGCTCGACCACCTGGGTGGCGATCAGCAAGCGGCCGGCGCGCTGGGCGGCGCTGCTGTCTTTGCCGAAGTGGGCCAGCACCTGCGCTTCCATGTCCAGCCGGTCACGCAGGGTGAAACGGGCGTGGAACAGCAGCAGGTGTTCGGCGGGCAGTTGCGGCTGAAACCGCTCAAAAGCGGCCAAGGCATCGGCCACTGTGTTGCGCACCCAGCAAACGCATTGCCCCGCCGCCAAGGCCAGCTGGATGGTTGCCAGCACCTCGGCTTCGTCGCTGCTGTTGCGCACACTGACCCGGCGCTGCACGTCCGGGCGGGTGGCCATGACCTGCTGCGCCAAGGGGTCGGCGGCGCGGGCCGACCAAGAGGTGACAAGCGGATAGCCGCGCTCGCTGGCGGCCGGCACGCGCTGGCCCAGCCCCTTGGCGAACGCCGCCAGCAAGCCTTGCTTCATGCGTTGGGGCAGGGTGGCTGACAACAGCACGGCGCTGCCACCGGCCCGCGCGTGGAAGGCCAGCAGGACCTCCAGCACGCCTTGCATGTAGGTGTCGCAGGCATGCACCTCATCGATCACCAGCACCTTGCGCAGCAGGCCCAGCAGGCGCAGCGACTGGTGTTTGCTGTGCAGCACGGCCAGCAACACCTGGTCGATCGTGCCGACGCCGGCGGGCGACAACAACGCGCGCTTGTTGTGGTCGGCCAGCCAGGCGGTGCAGCGGGCCGACGCGGTGTCGTCGAGCTGCCGCGCATCGTGTTCGTCGGGGCCGGCGGGCAGCACGGTGGCGGCAAATTCGTCGACCAGCCGGCGTTGGCCGTGGGCCAGCACCAGGCTGGTGGGGTCGGCAAACAGCCGGGCGTAGGACTGGGCAATGCGGCCGTACATGGCATTGGCGGTGGCCATGGTCGGCAGCGCGATGAAAAACCCGTCGGCGCAGCCGCTGGCCATCAAGCGGTGCGTCAACATCAGGGCCGCCTCGGTTTTGCCGGCGCCGGTCACGTCTTCCAGCAGGTGGATCTGCGGGCCGCTGTGCAGCGGCGTGTCGGCGGCCCAGTGCTGCAGCGGTGACGGCGCCGCGATGGCGGGAAAAAGGGTTTCAAACGGCATGGCGGCGGCGCTGGGCGCCGGCAGCACGCCGCTGGCAGCTAGCGCATTCGCCGCCCGGCCCCTGGCCTGAATCCAGTAATCGGCCAGGGCCTGTGGCTGATCCTGGTACGGAAAGTACAGCGTGTTCGACCCCAGCCAATCGGCCAACACCGCCAAACCTGCCAGCCACCATGACAGCTCTGCGCTGGCGGCAAGAAACCTATGGGGATCTTGCTGGGCGATGGCCTCGGCCAGCTCAGCGCTGATGAACTGCTGGCGCATCGCATCGGCAAACGCCAGCGCCGCGGCCCGGTCTTGCTGTCGGTCGAAGTGCTGTCCCCAAAAGTCGTTTTCGGTGGGCGGCTGGCCGTGGTGGCCGCAGCAGGCGCGGGCCCACCAGTCGAGCCCGTCGGCCAGATCTTCCGAACCGGCACCGAACCAGGCCTGGTCGATCAGCCGCTCACGCAGCACGTCCTTCCAGAACAGCATGCCCAGGCTGTCATGGCGAACGGTGTACGGCTTGGCCGGGTTGGGCGGCCGGCCGCGCAGCGACAAGACGATCTCTGGGCACTGGCTCTGGAACGCCTCGGAGAACTTGCCCAAGTCGTGCAGCGTCAGCCAGAAGGCAAGCCAGGGCTCCACCAGGTGTGCTGCCAGCCCCAGGCCGTTGGCAAACAGCCCCTGCAGCGCGGGCAGCCGGCGCAAGGCCTCGACGCCCACGGCGGCCACGTCAAGGCTGTGGTGCGCCAGCAAGTGGCACTGCGCTGTGCCTTCACCTGGGCGCGCCTTGCCCCAATAGCCGGCATAGGCTGGCAGGCCACATTGCGACATGAACGCTCCCTGTTGAACGTTGAGTTGTCGCTATTCTGGTGCGCTAGTCGCTCAAATTGCGAGCCATCCCCCAACAGAGGGGCAAGGCCGCCGATGGCCAAGGCGATCACGCCCGACTGGGTTAGGGCGCTCGCCCCGCCCCCTCAAGCCGGCAAAAACCCCTCGATCGACAAATACCGTTCACCGGTGTCGTAGTTGAAGCCCAGCACCCGCGCGCCGGCGCCCAGTTCGGGCAGCTTCTGGGCGATGGCGGCCAGCGTGGCGCCGCTGCTGATGCCGACCAGCAGGCCCTCTTCTCGCGCCGAGCGGCGGGCCATCTCGCGCGCCGCTTCGGCCTCGACCAGGATCACGCCGTCGAGCAGCGCGGTGTGCAGGTTGGCCGGGATGAAGCCCGCGCCTATGCCCTGGATCGGGTGCGGGCTGGGTGCGCCGCCGCTGATCACCGGGCTGGCGCTGGGTTCCACTGCAAACACTTTCAGGCCGGGCCAGCGCGCTTTCAGCACCTGGGCGCAGCCGGTCAGGTGGCCGCCGGTGCCCACGCCGGTGATGAGTGCGTCCAGGCCGTCGGGAAAGTCGGCGAAGATTTCTTCGGCGGTGGTCTGCACATGCACCGCGATGTTGGCCGGGTTCTCAAACTGCTGCGGCATCCAGGCGTTGGGCGTGGCCGCCACCAATTCCTGCGCGCGGGCGATCGAGCCTTTCATGCCTTTTTCGCGCGGCGTCAGGTCGAAGCTGGCGCCGTAGGCCAGCATCAGCCGGCGGCGTTCGATGCTCATGCTGTCGGGCATTACCAGCACCAGCTTGTAGCCCTTGACAGCGGCCACCATCGCCAAGCCGATGCCGGTGTTGCCCGAAGTCGGCTCGATGATGGTGCCGCCGGGCTGCAGCGCGCCCGAGGCCTCGGCCGCCTCGACCATCGCCAGCGCGATGCGGTCCTTGATCGAACCGCCCGGGTTGCTGCGTTCGCTCTTGATCCAGACCTGCGCCGAATCTGAAATACCGGCAAACAGGCGATTCATGCGGATGTGCGGCGTGTGGCCGATGGTGGCCAGAACGGTGTCGGCTTTCATGGGGGATCTCCTTGTAAGGGGCGGGCTCGTTGCCAGCCGCGATAATCGCACGGTGAAGCAAGCCAGACCGCCGCTGGGGCAAGCGCCGAAAGGTGGCCCTGGAGGAAGGTCCGGACTGCACAGGGCGGCGTAGCAGCTAACAGCTGTCCACCGCGAGGTGAGGATCAGAGCTACAGAGACGAGTCGGGACGGGTCACCGTGTCGGGTGTTCTGTGGGGATGTCGGCGCAAGCCGGCATCCGACTGGCGCAAGCCAGGCGGTTCAGGCGCAAGCCTGGAACCCCACAGCCACCCGGGGCGGCCCTGCCGCCCCGGGTGAAACGGGCAATCTCTACGCGCAGCAACCCCGAATAGGCACACGTTGATCCGGTCCGGGGAGTGTGCGGGTAGGTGGCACCGAGCCGGGTAGGCGACTCCCGGCCCAGAGGAATGGCGGTCACGGCGCCCCCGCCCCGCAAGGGATGTGGGCGCTGCACAGAATCCGGCCTATCGGCTCGCTTCACACTATTGCCAGGCGGCAGGCCCTCCGGAGCTTGCCGCCTTTTTTTTCGTCAACAAACGCCATGAATCCCAACGCACAACAACTCTGGCGCCACCCGCGCTGGGCGCTGGCCGCGCTGCTGGCCTGCCTCGGCTCGCTGGGGCCGTTTTCGATCGACACCTACCTGCCGGCGTTTTCGGGCATTGCCCAGTCGCTGGGCGCCACGCCGGCGCAAATGCAGCAGACGCTGTCGGCCTACCTGTTCGGCTTTGCGCTGATGAACCTGTTCCACGGCGCGCTGTCCGACAGCGTCGGCCGCCGGCCGGTGGTGCTGGCGGGGCTGGCGCTGTTCACGCTGGCCTCGGTGGGCTGCGCGCTGAGCCAGACGATCAGCCAGCTGGTGACCTTCCGCGCGCTGCAGGGCATGTCGGCGGGGGCCGGCGTGGTGGTCTCGCGGGCCATCATTCGCGACATGTTCCCGCCCGACGAGGCGCAGCGGGTGATGTCGCAGGTGACGATCTTTTTCGGCGTCGCGCCGGCCATCGCGCCGATGCTGGGCGGTTTTTTCTTCGTGCACCTGGGCTGGCACTCGATCTTCTGGCTGTTGGTGGCGATCGGCCTGCTGCTGCTGGTGTTGATGGCCCGGCTGCTGCCCGAGAGCCTGCAGGCCGAGGCCCGCCAGCCCTTCGCTTTCAAGCCGCTGATGCGCGCCTACGCCGAGCTGGTGCGCAACCCGCGCTTCATGCTGCTGGTGGTGGCCAGCGGCGTGCCATTCAACGGCATGTTTCTCTACGTGCTGTCGGCGCCCGAATGGCTGGGCACCCACCTGGGCCTGGGGCCGACCCAGTTCTTCTGGTTCTTCGGCCTGACCATCGCCGGCATCATGAGCGGCGCATTTGTCAGCGGCCGGTTGGCCGGGCGCATGCCGGCGCGGCGGCAGATCCGCATCGGCTTTTCGATCATGGGCGTGGTGTCGATCGTCAACGTGCTGCTCAACCTGCTGTTGCCGCCGCAGCCGGCCTGGGCCTTGCTGCCGGTGGCGATTTTCGCTTTCGGCTGGGCCCTGATGGTGCCGGTGATCACGCTGATGGTGCTGGACATGGCGCCCGACCGGCGTGGCATGGCGGCGTCGCTGCAGGCCTGCGTGGGCAGTGCGGCCAATGGGCTGGTGGCCGGCGTGGTGGCGCCGCTGGTGATGCACTCGACGGTGGGCCTGGCGGTCGGGTCGTTGGCGATGATGTCGGTGGGCCTGCTGGCCTGGCGCTGGCTGAAGCGGCTGCCGGCCTGAGAGCGCCCCCAGGGCCACCGCCTTGCGGCGTTCGCCCGCCGTAGGGCGAGCAGAACCACTTCGGGCGGCCCGGCGCTTGTTTCCCAAGCGGCCCGGCGCTCGTCAGCCAGCTCAAGATCGGCCGCGGCAGGCCGAAAGCGCAGTGAAGGGGGTGTGCCCGCAGGCCGCTTCCGACCCCTGCCGTGAGTGCCCGCCATGAATCCTGTCCGCCCCCGCTCTACCGCCGCCCGCTGGGTCGGCACGATGCTGATCGCCGCGGCCGCTGCCGCGTTGCTGGTGGCCGCCTCACCGGCCCTGGCCGCAGACGCCCACGACGCCCCTGCGGCGCCGGCCAAAGCGGCGCCCAAGCCGGCCGCCAAGGCAGTGCCGGCGGCAGCCGCGCAGCAGGGCGCCGACCCGATGGACACGCTGCGCGAAAAGCTGGCCAGCAAGCTGGGTGCGGCCAAAGTGCCCGAGGCACCCACGCCCTATGTGGTGCGGGTGATCGCCAAAGCGGGCGAGCCCGCACCCGGCACGGCAGCCGCCCAGAATGCTGCCCAGAGCGCCGCCAATGCGCCGGCCCAGCGCGGCACCTCGGCCAAGCTGGCCAAGCTGCGCGCCGACAAGGCCGCCGCCGACCACGCCGTTGATGCCCAGGCGGCGCACTGGAGTTACGCCGGCGCAGGTGGCCCCGAGACCTGGGGCCAGCTCAAGCCTGAATTCGCCACCTGCGCCAGTGGCAGCCGGCAAAGCCCGATCGACATCCGCAGCGGCGTCAAAGTCGATCTGGAACCGATTCAGTTCGACTACCGACCCACCGGCTTCAGCGTCATCGACAACGGCCACACCATCCAGGTCAACCTGGCCAGCGGCAATTCGATCGAGGTGCAGGGCCGGCGCTTCGAGCTGCTGCAGTTCCACTTCCACCGGCCATCGGAAGAGCGGGTCAACGGCCGCCAGTTCGACATGGTGGTCCACCTGGTGCACAAAGACCCGCAAGGCAAGCTGGCCGTGGTGGCGGTGCTGCTCGACCGGGGCAGCGCGCAACCGCTGGTGCAGACGGTGTGGAACAACTTGCCGCTGGAGCGGGGAGTCGAGCAGCCGGTGCGCACCGAACTCGACATGAACCACCTGCTGCCGGCCGACCGCCGCTACTTCACCTACATGGGCTCACTGACCACGCCGCCGTGCAGCGAGGGGGTGCTGTGGCTGGTGCTGCAGCAGCCCATGCCGGTGGCCGCCGAGCAGGTCAATGTGTTCTCGCGGCTCTACCCGATGAATGCTCGGCCGATCCAGCAGGCCGGCGGCCGGCTGATCAAGCAGTCGAACTGACGGCCTGGCGCGGCGCCGCTCCCCGCGCCGCGACCCCCTCTCATCACCCGCCCGGCCCCTGGTCGAGGCGGCTTTTGTCGTTGTTGCGGCTGACTCTCTGACCGGCCATGGCCTTCACCCGCAGTGCTTTGTGACAATGTTCACGAATCACCGATGTCGGCAGCCGTGGACCGACCCGGCGGGCTTTCGGTTCTGGATATTGCCAACTGCTAAACCAAGGCTTTCACAAGCCCTCGCAAGTCCCTATTTTGTAAGCGTTTTTGGCTTTCTGGATGCTTGAGGTAATACCGGTAAGTAGTTGATTTGATTGATTTTTCCAGCGCTTTTCTGGATTCCCGTTAATTTCTACGATAAAGTGGAGTTTGGTGGGAATTGGTGGGACAAAGTGACTGGAATCGTGTTTCAAGGGACTTCGGCGTTGGCGCTGGACGGCAAAGGGCGGATGACCGTCCCGGCCCGCCATCGTGATGCGCTGGCCGCCTTGTCCGGCAACCAGATCACCCTGACCCAACACCCGGTGGGCTGCCTGCTGCTGTTTCCGCGTCCCGCCTGGGAGGCCTTCCGCAGCCAGTTGCTGAGCCTGCCGATGGAAGCCGACGGCTGGCGCCGCTTTTTCGTCGGCAGTGCGGTCGATGTCGAGGTCGATTCGGCCGCGCGCGTGCTGGTGCCGCCCGAGTTGCGGGCGATGGCCGAACTGGACAAAGACGTGTTGCTGCTGGGCATGGGCCAACGGCTTGAGCTGTGGGACGCCGCCAAGTACGCCGCGCACCAGGCGCAGGTCAAGGCCGGGCCGATGCCCGACGCCATCAAGAGCTTTGTCTTCTGATGTCCACCCCGGCTGCGTTGCAGCACACCACGGTCCTGCTGGTCGAGGCGGTCGATGCAGTCGTTCAGCGGCCCGACGGCCTCTACGTGGATGGCACCTTCGGCCGCGGCGGCCACAGCCGGGCGCTGCTGGCGCGGCTGTCACCGGCCGGCCGGCTGGTCGCCTTCGACAAAGACCCTGAGGCGGTTGCGGTGGGCCAGGCGCTGGCCGCCGAGGACCCGCGGTTTGCCATCGTGCACGAGAGCTTCGCCGACATGGTCGGGGCCCTGGCCGAGCGCGGCTTTGGCCAGGTCGATGGTGTGCTGCTCGACCTGGGCGTCAGCTCACCGCAGATCGACAACCCGGCGCGGGGTTTCAGCTTTCGGTTCGATGCGCCGCTGGACATGCGCATGGACACCACGCGCGGCGACACCGCCGCGCAATTTCTGGCCAGCGCGTCCGAGCGGCGCATTGCAGAGGTATTGCGTGACTATGGCGAAGAACGGTTTGCTGTTCAGATTGCAAAGGCGCTTGTTGCTGGCCGCGCAGGCGGGGACGCCATTCGCACCACGACACAGCTTTCCCAGCTCGTGGCTCGTGCGGTCAAGACTCGCGAGCCGGGCCAGAACCCTGCAACGCGGACATTTCAAGCTCTTCGGATTTTCGTCAACGCTGAGCTCGAGGCACTCGAACAGGGGCTGAGCGCGGCGCTTGAATTGCTGGCGCCGGGCGGCCGGCTGGCGGTGATCAGCTTCCACTCGCTGGAAGACCGCATCGTCAAGACCTTCATCGCCCGCGAAAGCCGCGAGGTGGTCGATG
>JAYVDE010000547.1:0-3583 GCA_043749575.1 Burkholderiaceae bacterium
CTGGCGCCGGTCGCCAAGCGGCTGGGTGAACTGCTGGGCCACCCTTACGAAGATGGCGTGCCGTTGGTCTCGAACTGGGTCGACGGCGTGTCGGTGGCGCCCGGCCAGTTGGTGCTGCTGGAGAACTGCCGCCTGAACCAAGGCGAGAAGAAAAACGACGAGGCGCTGGCGCGCAAGCTGGCCGCGCTGTGCGACATCTTCGTCAACGACGCCTTCGGTACCGCCCACCGCGCCGAGGGCACGACCTACGGCATCGCGCAGTACGCGCCGGTGGCCTGCGCCGGCCCGCTGCTGTCGGCCGAGATCGATGCCATCACCCAGGCGCTGGCCCAGCCGAGGCGCCCACTGGTGGCGATCGTCGCCGGCAGCAAGGTCAGCAGCAAGCTGACCATCCTGAAAGCGCTGTCCGCCAAGGTCGACGGCCTGATCGTCGGCGGCGGCATTGCCAACACCTTCATGCTGGCGGCGGGCTTGAAGATCGGCAAGAGCCTGGCCGAGCCCGACCTGGTCGACGAGGCCCGTGCGGTGATCACCGCGATGGCCGCGCGCGGCGCGGCGGTGCCGATCCCCATCGACGTGGTCTGCGCCAAGCGCTTTGCCGCCGACGCCGAGGCCACGGTGAAGGCCGCCCACGAGGTCGCCGACGACGACCTGATCCTCGACATCGGCCCGCAGACCGCTGCCATCCTGGCCGCGCAGTTGAAGGCAGCTGGCACCATCGTCTGGAACGGCCCGGTGGGGGTGTTCGAGTTTGACGCCTTTGCGGGCGGCACCCGGGCGATTGCCCAGGCCATCGCCGCGAGCGAGGCCTTCAGCATCGCCGGCGGCGGCGACACGCTGGCGGCGATCGCCAAGTACGGCATCGAGGCCGATGTCGGCTACATCAGCACCGGCGGCGGCGCTTTCCTGGAGGTGCTGGAAGGCAAGACCCTGCCGGCGTTCGAGATCCTGCAAAAGCGCGCGGCAGGCTGAGCGTTCAGCTCCCTGGGCGGCCGGAGTTGACGCTGACGGCGCCCTATCGCCACGCAGCTGCATAGGCGCAAAAACCGTCCGCGCTGCTAGCGCTTGCCCGCATCGTGGCGGCGGGAAATCCAGCGTAATCTTCATCGCCTCGCCCCCGACGCAGGCACGCCATGTCCATCCCGATCACCAAGCCCGAGCTGTCCGCAGCCGAACAAGCGCTGCGCGACGCGGCACGTGAGTACCACCGCGCTCCCAGCCGCGGCAAGATCTCCGTCACCCCCACCAAGCCGCTGAGCAACCAGCGCGACCTGAGCCTGGCCTATTCACCCGGCGTGGCCTACCCCTGCTTGGACATCGCGGCCGACCCCAGCCTGGCCGCTGAATACACCAGCCGCGGCAACCTGGTCGGCGTGATCACCAACGGCACAGCCGTGCTTGGCCTGGGCGACATCGGCCCGCTGGCCGCCAAACCGGTGATGGAGGGCAAAGGCTGCCTCTTCAAGAAGTTCGCCGGCATCGACGTCTTCGACATCGAGCTGGCCGAGCGCGACCCCGACAAGCTGGTCGAGATCATCGCCGCGCTCGAACCCACGCTGGGCGGCATCAACCTCGAAGACATCAAGGCGCCCGAGTGCTTCGTGGTCGAGCGCAAGCTGCGCGAGCGGCTGAAGATCCCCGTTTTCCACGACGACCAGCACGGCACGGCGATCATCTCGTCGGCCGCGCTGATCAACGCACTCGAACTGGTCGGCAAGCCCATTGGCGGTGTCAAGCTGGTCGCCTCGGGCGCCGGCGCGGCGGCCATCGCCTGCCTGGATTTGATGGTCGGCCTGGGCGTCGACATCGCCAAGGTCTTTGTCTGTGATTCGAAGGGCGTGATCCGCGAGGGCCGGGCCGACGTGGCCGCCGGCCAGCTCGACGAATCGAAGCAGCGCTACTGCCAGCGCACGCCCGACCTGACGCTGGGCGACGCCATCCGCGGTGCCGACGTGTTCCTGGGCTGCTCGGCCGCCGGGGTGCTGACGCCCGAGATGGTCAAGACCATGGGCAGCCAGCCGATCATCCTGGCGCTGGCCAATCCTGAACCCGAGATCCGGCCTGAACTCGCCAAGGCCGCGCGGCCCGACTGCATCGTGGCCACCGGTCGCTCGGACTACCCGAACCAGGTCAACAACGTCCTGTGTTTCCCGTACATCTTCCGCGGTGCGCTCGATTGCGGCGCCACCACCATCAACGAGGCAATGAAGCTGGCCTGCGTGCGCGAGATCGCCGCGCTGGCCAAGGCCGAGCCCAGCGACGAGGTGGCCGCCGCCTATGCCGGAAAAGAACTCAAGTTCGGCCCCGACTACATCATCCCCACGCCCTTCGACGTGCGGCTGATCCTGCGCATCGCGCCGGCGGTGGCCCAAGCCGCGGCCGAGTCGGGCGTGGCCACGCGGCCGATCGCCGACCTGGAGGCCTACCGCCAGCAGCTGACCCGCTTCGTCTACCAGACCGGCATGGTGATGAGCCCGGTGTTTGCCGCCGCGCGCGCGGCCTGTGCCAGCGGCCCGGCCCGGGTGGTGTACGCCGAGGGTGAGGACGAACGGGTGCTGCGCGCGGTGCAGGTGGTGCTGGACGAAGGCCTGGCGCGGCCGATCCTGATCGGCCGGCCGGCGGTGATCACCATGCGCATCGAGCGCGCCGGGCTGCGCTTGAAGGCCGGCACCGACTTCGAAGTCTGCGATCCCGAACACGACCCCCGCTTTCGCGACTACTGGGCGCTGTACCACCAGCTGATGGGTCGCGACGGTGTCTCGCCTGATGCCGCCAAGGCGGCGGTGCGGCGCAGCAACACGCTGATTGCCAGCCTGATGCTCAAGCGCGGCGAGGCTGACGCGATGCTGTGTGGCCTGGTCGGCCGCTTCGAGCAGCACCTCGACCATGTGCGCAGCGTCATCGGCCGACGGCCCGACGCCCGCAGCATGGCGACGATGAACGCGGTGATGCTGCCCGAGCACACGCTGTTCATCGCCGACACCTTCGTCAACGAGCAGCCCAGCGCCGAAGAGCTGGCCGACATCGCGTTGATGGCCGCCCACGAAGTGCGGCGCTTCGGCGTGCCGGCCAAGGTGGCCTTTTTGTCGCACTCGACCTACGGCAGCTCGCAGCGCGAATCGGCCAGGCGCATGCGCGCCGCGCGCAACTTGTTCGTGGCGCGCGCGCCCGAGATCGAATGCGACGGCGAACTGCAGGGCGACGCCGCGCTGTCGGAGGCGATCCGCGGCAGCGCGCTGAGCGGCGGCACGCTGAGCGGCGTGGCCAATCTGCTGGTCTGCCCTAACCTGGACGCGGCCAACATCCTGTTCAACGTGCTGAAGGTCACCGCCAGCCACGGCGTGACGATCGGGCCGATCCTGCTGGGTGCGGCGGCGCCGGTGCACATCCTGACGCCGTCGGCGACGATGCGCCGGCTGGTCAACATGACGGCACTGGCGGTAGCCGACGCGGCGGCCCTGGCCGAACCTGCAGCCGCCAAAGTAACCGCGCGGTAACCAGGCCGGGCGCGGCGGCCGCGATAATTCGTGATCTTTGCTCCTCGACGGACCGCCCCATGCCACGCGCCACCAAGATCGTCGCC
>JAYVDE010000548.1:0-9611 GCA_043749575.1 Burkholderiaceae bacterium
GGGCACCACCGGGTCCTCGATCAGGTCACTGACAAGGTTGACGATGGCCCCTTGTGCGTCACGCCGCAGGTGCGGCAGCGCGGCCCGGCACAGGTGGAAGGCCGCGCCCACCGCGCCGTCGAACTGGCGCTGGAATTGCGGCCAGCCCAAGGCGTCGAGGGGCTGGCGCTGCTCGGGGTCGAAGGCGTAGGGGGCAAACGCGTTGTTGACCAGCACGTCGAGGCGGCCGAACTCGGCCACCGTGCGGTGGACCAGCGCTGCGGCCTGGTCCGGCTGGGTCACGTCGGCGGCCAGCGCGACGGCGTCGCCGCCGCTGTCGCGGCAAGCCTGCACGACGGCCTGCGCATCCTCGTGCCGGTTGAGGTAATTCACCGCCACCGCCGCACCGCGCGCCGCGAAGGCCTGGGCGATCGCCGCGCCGATGCCGCGCGAGGCCCCCGTCACCAGCACCACCCGGCCCTTGAAGTCCATCACGGGATCAGCGTCCGGGCAGCAGGTCGCCGGCCACGACCTGGGCCATGTCCAGGCGCTGCTGGACCAGGCCCAGCTGGCGGTAGACATCGGCGGCCTTCTGCAGCGAGGCCAGGTCCAGCGCGCCCAGGCCCTTGTCGCGCGTCAGCGCCGACACGCTGGAGGCGTTGCGCAGGCGGATCAGTTCGAGGTTGAGCTGCGGGTCGCTGCCGTCGATGGCGCGCTTGACGGCCAGCTGCGCAGCCTCGGCCGGCTCGGCGATCATCCAGGCCGCCGCGTCGCGGTAGGCGCGCAGGAATCGGCGCAGCACGTCCTTGCGGCGCTGGTAGCTTTCCTCGCGCACCACGAAGAGGTCGCTGGAGACGTTGAGGAACTGCCCGACCTCCATCACGTCGACCTCGCCGACGCCGCGCCGGCGGCCGATCGCCAGGCCGGTGTCGGTGGCCGCCGTCGCATCGACCTGGCCCTGCAGCAGCGGGGCGAAGTTCAGCAGCCCGGTGACGACCACCGTCACGTCGGCCTCGGTCAGGCCGGCCTGGTGCAGCAGCACCTGCAGCGCCTGCCGCGTGCCGCTGGCCAGGCTGTAGACGCCGATCTTCTTGCCTTTGAGATCGGCCGGCTTGCGGATGCCGCTCTTGCGCAGCGACACGACGTTGAAGACGTTCTGCGGGTAGATGTCGTAGACCGCGCGCAGCCGCTCGCCCTTGTCGAGCGCCGCGAACAGCGAGCCCGGGTCGGTGAAGGCCACGTCGGCCTGGCCCGACAGCAGGTTGCGCAGCGCATCGCCGCCGCCGGCGCCGGGCAGGTATTCCAGCGCCAGGCCCTGGGCGCGGTAGAAGCCCTTGTCCTCGTCGACCAGCAGCGGCGTGACTTCCGTGATGGGCTTGCTCCAGCCGGCGACGACGAAGCGTTCCGGCGCAGGCTGGGGCCAGGCCAGCGAAGGCAGCGTCGCGCAGGCAGCGGCGAGCAGGTGGCGGCGGGTCGGGTGCAGGGGCATGGTGAGGACTTTCGGGTCGGGTGTGATCAGGACAGGAGGTAGGGCTTCAGCAGCCGGCGTTCGACCAGCAGGGCGCCTTGGTACAGCAGCAGCCCGAGCAGCGACACCAGGGCCAGCGCGGCGAACATCAGCGGCGTGTCCATGCTGCCCTGCGCCGCGATGACCAGCGCGCCCAGGCCGCGGCTGGCGGCGATGAACTCGCCCACCACCGCGCCGACCAGGGCCAGCACGACGGCGACGCGAAAGCCCGCCAGCATGGCCGGCAGGCCGGTGGGCAGCTTCAGGCGCAGCAGCGTCTGCAGCCGGCTGGCGCCGAGCATGCGGAAGAGTTCCAGCTGCGCGGGGGGCACCTGGCCGAGGCCGGTCAGGGTGTTCTCGAGCAGCGGGAAGAAGCAGATCAGCGCCGTGATGACCACCGTGGGCGCCAGGCCGAAGCCGAACCAGACGATGAACAGCGGCATCAGCGCCAGCTTGGGCACCACCTGGCTCAGCACCACGTAGGGCATCAGCAGCCGGCGCAGGCGCGGCAGCTCGGCCAGCAGCACGCCGGCGCCCAGGCCGATGGCGCAACCCGCCGCCAGGCCCAGCAGCAGCTCGGTGGCGGTGGCGCGCAGGTGCGGCCACAGGTAGCCGCTGATCAGGCCCTGCCACAGCGTCTGCGCGATGCGGCTGGGCGGCGGCAAGACCAGGGCCGAGACCGCGAGCAAGCGCGTCGCGGCCTCCCAGGCGGCCAGCAGCAAGGCCAGCAGCAGCAGGGCGGCGAGGTGCTCGCTGCGCTTCATGCCAGCGCCGCTTCGGCGGGGTTGATCTGGCCCAACGCCTCGCGCAGCGCCGCACAGCAGGCGCCGAAGGCCGGCGTGTCGCGCGCTGCGTCGGTCGGCACGCTCAAGCTGGTGACCAGGCGGCCGCTGGCGAGCACCGACACGCGGTCGCCCAAAAACACCGCCTCGGCGATGTCGTGGGTCACGAACAAGGCCGTCATGCCTTGCGCGCGACACAGGCGCAGCAGGTCGCGCTGAAGTTCTTCGCGGGTGATGGCGTCCAGCGAGGCGAAAGGCTCGTCCAGCAGCAGCAGCGGCGGCTGCAGCAGCAGCGCCCGCGCCAGCGCGACGCGGCTTTGCTGGCCACCGGACAGCTGGCGCGGGTGGCGCTGGCCCAGGGCCTGCAGCCCGAGCTGGGCCAGCAGCGCGTCGGCGGCCTGAACGTCGGCCGCTGCCGGCCGGCGCTGGAGGGACACCGGCAGCAGCACGTTGTCGCGCACCGTCAGCCAGTCCAGCAGCGTTGGCTGCTGGAACACGAAGCCGACCGCGCGCCGGTCGCCGGGCGCCGCGCCGCACTGCGTCACCACGCCGGCGCCGGGCTGCAGCAAGCCGGCGGCGAGCTTCAACAGCGTGGTCTTGCCGCAGCCGCTGCGGCCGACCAGGCAGTGGATGTCGCCGGCCGCCAGGTCGAGGTCCAGGCCCTGCACCACCGGCGCCTGCCCGGGGTAGCCGAAGCTCACGCCGCGCAGGCTCAGGAAGTTCACGCGTCCCCCTCCTGCACGTAGGGCGCCAGGCGGTCGGCCGCGCGCTCGGCGGCCTGCTCGATCTCGACCATGCGCACCAGGTCGGCGAGGTTGAAGCGGCCGTCGTGGTGCCAGCCGGCCTCGGGCTGGGCCATGCCGCCCAGCGGCGCGATGCGCGTGACGCCGACACGGCCTAGCGCCTCGGCAAGGCGGTACAACTCGGCCGGCGTCGTCGCCAGGCCCACGGTCTGCAGGACGGCGGCGTGCGGCGCCAGCAGCGGCAGCACCTCGTCAAGCGTGTCGACGGCGCTCAGCTGCACGCAGCGCTGGCCGGCCGTGGGCGCCAGCGGCTGCGGCGTGTCGCTGTAGGCCAGCGCCCAGGGTGCGTCGTCGGCGCCCAGCAGCGCGCTGCCACCTGGGGCGGCCAGGGCCCGCCACTCGGCCGCGCGGCGCCAGGCCGCGACGGCCGCGGCCTCGTCCGGCGCCAGCGCGCGGCGCGGGTGGCGGTGGCCGAGGTTGGCCAGTTCGGCGGCCAGGTGCTGCGCGAAGTCACGTGGCGACAGGGGGCCGCCGCGTTCGACGTAGACCGCGTGCGGCGAGTAGCAGCCCTGCTGCTCCCAGCGAACGATGTCCAGCGCCAGCCGGCGTGCGGCCGCCGGGCCGCGCTGGCGTTCCAGCGCCGCGCGGCCGACCAGGGCCAGGCCCAGCTTGTGGCCGTAGCCGATGAAGCGCGTGGCGGCCGGCACCTGGGCGCGCACCTCGCGCAAGGCGGTGCTGCTGCCGTAGGCCAGCACGGTGTCGGCCGCGCGGTACAGGGCGGCGGCGGGCCCGGGCTGGTCACCCTGCCACCAGACGATCGCCAAGCAGTCGGCCAGCGGCGGGTGCAGCGCGCACAGCGCGCGCGCGAACAGGGTCGCGAAGACCGGCTCGGCGCTGGGCAGCTTGCCGATGTTGCCGGCCTTCACCAGCAGCCCGCAGGCCAGACTCCACAGCGGCAGGCCGGGCACGTTGCCGGCCCAGACATGGGCCAGCAGCGCCGGGCCGAAGGCGCGCACCGCGCCGCCCTTCAGCGCCGGCTGGAAGCCGTCCAGCACCTTGGGGTTGGCGAAGTCCTGCGCGACAAAGCGCCGCAGCTGCGGGGCGCGGAAGGTCTGCAGGGTGGCCGTCAAACCCAAGCGCACCATCTCGGGATCGAAGCCGGTGACGGTGGGCAGCAGCGCGTCGGCCTCGCGGCGCAGCGGATCGTTGGCGTCCAGCAGGCGGGCCACGGCGCGGTCGATGAGGTCGATGACGGCGTCGACGGGCAGGCCTTGCAGGTGCTGCTGCGCGGCCTGACGCACGCGCGCGGCCAGCGTCTGCATCTGGGCGTCGTCGAGCAGTGGCAGCTCGACGTCCAGCCAGCGGCCGTGCGCGGTGTAGCGCAAGGTCTGCCAGTGCACGTCGTCGGGCGCGAGGCCCGGCAGGTGTCCTGCGCGCCAGGGCGGCGTCATCGGCGTGTCGCCTCCAGGAACTCCTGCACCGCCAGCGAGCAGCCCTTGGCCTCGGCGCCTTCGGCGCGGCCCAGCAGCAGGAAACCCGGGCCCTGCGAGTCCTCGACGGCGACGCCGACATCCTCGGTCAGGATGGCGATGGTCGAGTTGAAGTTGGCGAGGTCGCAATGCGCCAGCACGCCACGCTCGCCGCGCGGCACTTCCTGGCCGCTCAGCGGGTCCAGCACGCGGCTGCGCAGCCAGTGCGGCGCCCGCTTGACCGAGGGCAGGACCGCGTTGCCCGCGTCGTAGAACTGCGAGCTCAGCTCGGTCATGCCGTACATGTTGATGCACTGCGCGCGCGGCACGCCGAAGGTCTCGGCCAGGCTGGCGTAGAAGGCGTCCGGCGGCAGCTCGCGCGCCTGGCCCTTGTAGCCGCCGGTGTCGAGGATGCGGCTGCCTGGAGGCAGTGCGTAGCGCAGGCCGCGCTCGCGCAGCGCGTCGAGCAGGTGCACGACGCTGAAGCTCGCGCCCATCAGCGCCACCGGCTGCTGCGCGGCGATGGCGGCGGCCAGCGCGGTGCCCACGCCGTCGACGTCCAGCCCTTGCGGGCCGATGTACGAGCGGCTGCCCGGCAGGCCGTGGCAGCGCGCCGCCAGCGAAAGGTAGCGCGCGAGCGAGGAGTTCGGCAACTGCCCGTCGTCGGGGAACAGCAGCAGCATCGCCATCGGGCCGCGGCCCTGCAGGAAGCGCTGCTCGAAGTGGCGCCGCATCGAGCGGTCCCACACGGCGATCGTCGGATGGTGGTTGCGGCCCTTGACCTCGCCGCGGCTGGTGCCGCTGGTCATGAACACGCGCTCGCAGTCGGCCGGCGGCACGCAGCTGAGCGTGGCGTCCTTGAAGGCGCTGATCGGCACCGGCGGCACCTCGCGCCAGGCCCCGACGCGGCGCGGCGTGACGGCGCGGCGCTGGCAGAACAGGCGGTAGGGCTCGTCGTGCGCGTACTGGAAGGCGAACAGCGCGGCGGCCAGACGGTCGAACTCGGCGTCCGTGCAGCCGTCCTGGGCCAGAAAGGCGAGCAGGCGCTCGACCAGCGCCTGCATCGCCGGCGGCAGCGGGTGGTTCATCGCAGCGGCCGCAGGATCATCGGCTGCGGTGCAAAGCCGTGGTTCAGGGGGCCGCTGCCAGCGCCTGTACGCACGCCAGCGCCAGCGGCCAGCGCACCGCGCACGAAGTCGCGCGCCCGCTGCACCGCCTGCACCAGCCCGTCGCCCAGCGCCAGCCGCGCGGCGATGGCGCTGGACAGCGTGCAGCCCGTGCCGTGGGTGTTGGGCGTGGCGATGCGCGGCGCGCGCAGCCACAGCTGCGGTTCACCGGGCTGCAGCAACAGGTCGGCGACGGTGTCGCCGGCCAGGTGACCGCCCTTCAGCAGCACCGCGCGCGCGCCCCGCTCCAACAGCTGCTGCGCCGCGGCGGCCATGTCGGCCTCGCTCTGCAGCGGACGGCCCACCAGCATCGCGGCCTCGTCCAGGTTGGGCGTGACCAGCAGCGCGCGCGGAAACAGCAGGCGCACCAGCGCGTCGACGGCGTTCGGGTCGATCAGCGCCGCGCCGCTGGTGGCCACCATCACCGGGTCCAGCACGACGCGGTGCAGGCTGTGGCGGTCGAGCGCCGCGGCCACGGTCTCGATGGTCGGCGCCGAATGCAGCATGCCAATCTTCACCGCGTCGACGCCGATGTCCTCGACCACGGCGTCGATCTGCGCCGCCAGCATGGCCAGCGGCACGGCGTGGATGGCGCGCACGCCGGTGGTGTTCTGCGCCGTCAGCGCGGTGATCGCCGTCATGCCGAAGCAGCCCAGCGCCGCGAAGGTCTTCAGGTCGGCCTGCACGCCGGCGCCGCCGCCCGAGTCTGACCCGGCGATGGTCAGCAGGCGCGGATACTGCGCCCAAGGCGCCAGGGCGGCAGAAGCGATTGCAGTGATCGGGCTGTTCATCGGTCCCCCAGGGTGCATGACAAGCAATGCTCCGAAGGACGTGCCGCCCCAGCCAAACTGGGTCAGGGCAACTGCTCTTCTTACGCCGGCATGAACCGGATCAAGTTCGCGGGTTTGGATCTCAGCACGCTGTCGCGTACACCCCGGAGCACTTGTATTGTGACGCCTTTGCCGGGCAGCGCTGTCAGCCTACCGGCCCCGCAGCCGCTGGGCGGCCACGACCTCGCGGCTTGACGCTTCGCGCTCGGTATGCCGGATAGCTTGCAAGCGAAGCGTCCTGAGTTCATGTCAAGCAGAACCAACGCCGCCTTTCGGCGTCGTGTGCAAGTGACCCTCCTCAGGGTAATGCCCAAAACAGGGCTGACCGCGCCGCGAGGGACTTGTTCAGCGTTGCCCTATGTCGGGTGGCGGTCCGAGCGCTGCTGAGCATGGCGAGCACGGTGCTCTCCAGCGTGCCACCGACCGTCGGGCCGATGTGCCCGAACGCCATCACGCCCGGCTGCCGCGCCTTGTGGGTGGATGCCTCGACGCTTGTCTTGTCAGTTGCCATGACACCAACGTGGCATCGTCACCATGAATTCGCAAATA
The DNA here is from genome assembly GCA_043749575.1 of Burkholderiaceae bacterium. GTDB lineage: Bacteria > Pseudomonadota > Gammaproteobacteria > Burkholderiales > Burkholderiaceae_C > Pseudaquabacterium. Next base: position 7,026 of record JAYVDE010000548.1, read on the forward strand.
TCGAATGCCTTGCCAAGGCCTGGAGCCGATCAGCGCCAGAGCGGCCTCGGGCATGCCGAGGCGCCAGCAGAGCGCCCGCACGAATCGCACTTTTCCGCGGCCGACACGCTGCGGGTGGCGGCCGAACCTCGTCCCGACGGTTGCACGCTCAAGGTGTGTGTGGAGGTCTGGGAACAGGTTCGGCGCGAGGTGGCCGCGGCGGGGTCCGCGGCGCCCCGGCTGCTGAATATCGGTGTCAAGTGAGATCAGGCCGCGCCAGATCGGCATGTCGTGGCCCCATACACCTGCTGGCCGCTGCTCTTATGCGGCGACATCGCCGCACGCGTGGCCTTGCTGCTGGGGCCCGAATGCGGAGTCGGTGCGGGCCGGGCGGCCCAGGTGGTGCGCCTGGCTGAGCCGAGCGAGCCGGGCCCGTTGAACTACCTCGAACTCGAGGAGGAAGGCAACCGCAGGCGCTCGTACGACATCCATCTGTACCGCAGCGGCTTGCGCATGGGCGCGTTGCGCGGCGTGGTGGACTCGGTGTGCACCGACCGGGGCCACGCGCCTGCGCAGCCATGGACAGCATCGACGATGAGGCCGGAGCGACGGGTGGGCCACATCTCAAGGGGTGTCGACCGTGACGGCCGCGAGTTCATGACCTTCCACCACGAGATCGAGAAAATTCCGTGAGTGATCAGTGACCTGGTCCGCCGGGTTGGGGACCTTCTCGCCGTGCAGGTTTGCAAAGGCGTAGATCTGTTGACGATGTCTCGTGCGTGGGCCGCGGTAGCAGGTGCGCCCCTGCCCTTGGTCGTCTGGCAGTGCGCCCGCAGGTCGTCGGCGCTGATCTCGCACAGCAGGCGGCTCTCGAAGACCGTGCATTGCATGGGTCGCACCACGGGTGGCCCCGACCGGCGATGTTCCATGGGCTGCCGGTGGCGCTGGCCGGCGCTGGCGCGCGCGGCCTGCAGCAACGCATCGCTTCGTGGCACATGCCGCCGACCGCGCCGCGCTGCGCGCTGAGCGCTGAGCGCCAGGCCACGCCCGACCCCATCCGCCGCAAGATCATGCAGGGCTGCAGGTGCTGGGCGAAGCGGCCGCGTGCGGCGCCTTCACCGTCGGCCGCGTGCTCGCGCGCAAGCCCGGGCCGCCATGAGCGCGCAGGGCCGTTCCAAAGTGCTTATCCCGGAGCGCGCAGCGCAGAGGGCAGTCCAGTGGAGGCCGTCATCTTCGAGGAGCACTCGTCGGTGCTGCCGCATGGGGTGGCGCGCGGCGTGCGCAGCCGCACGCTCGTCTACCTCGACGCCCACCTCGACCTGCAACCCGTCGGCGCAGCGGCCCTGCAGCGCCTGCGCGATTGCGCCGACGCCACCGCGGTGCGTGTACTGGAAGCGGCGCATCCCTTCGGTGAACTGGAAGACCGCTGTTTCGGCATCGAGGACTTCCTGCACCCGGCCGCGCAACTGGGCTGCATCCGACATCTGGTGTGGGTGGCGCCGCCGCAGGTCTGGCGTGCCGGGTTCGGCGCGGCGCTGTCGCGGTTGGTGCAGCTGCCCGGCATCACGCTCGACGACCTGGCAACCCTGCGGCGTAGCGACGACGGCTGCATCGTCGGCCGCCTGCTCGGCCTGGACTTGACCCTGTGCGCGCTGCCGCAGCTGGCGCAACAGCCGCAACAGCCGCTGCCGGCGGATTGGCTGCTCGACGTCGACGCCGACTACTTCGTCGAGCTGCCTGGCGACCAGCTCTGGGCCGATCCGCTGGCCATCCTGGCGGCGCTGCGTGCACTGCCCGGTGCGCCCGTCGAGCTGACGATCAGCCGCGCCGTCGGCCGTGGCTTCACGCCGCTGCGCCACCGTTTCCAGGCCGATCTGCTGGCCGCTGCCTGGACCGGTGACACGCCCGCTGCGCAGGCCTTGCACCCGCTGGTTCAGGCCGACGGGCTGCTCTGGCCCCGGGGACAGCGCGCTGCCTGCGTGGCCGCCTGTGCCAGCCGGCCAGCGCCGCGGCAGCGCACCACCTCAGCGCCTGCGCCGCCGACGTTGCCGACGAGCGCGCCGCACACCATGAAGCCGCAGCGCGATGCGACCCGGCCTACGCCGACCAGATCGACCGCGACAGCGCCGGCACGCACAGCCCGGCTGCCCTTCGACCGCGCGGGCCTGGCGCGCTGGCAGCATCGGCTCGAAGCCGGCTCGAAGCCGGCTCGGTGTCGGACGCGCTGGCGGCGCAGCGCGCCTGGGTCGGCCTGGGCCTGTTGCATGCGGCGCTGGGTGATGCCAACGCGGCCCTACACGCGTGGGCGCAGACGCCAACGCGGCCCTGCACGCTCGGGCGCAGACCGCCCGCGCCGGGCCCGGCCATCCCGAACTGGCGCTGGAAGTGGCCGCCGCGGGCATCGCCCAGGGCGCCAACCTGGACGTCAGCCCGGCACTGCAGCGCGCGCTGGGCCACCCCGGCACCCAGGCTATGCGCCTTCGGGCTGGCCACGCGCGCCGAGGCCCACGCCGGCCGCTGGCCCCAGGCCATGCGGTGGCAGCAGCAGGCTGTCGGCGCCATGCCGACCCACCCGGGGTTGTGGCAGCAACTGGCCCGCTGCTGCCA
>JAYVDE010000549.1:0-3550 GCA_043749575.1 Burkholderiaceae bacterium
GATGCATTTGGTCAGGTCGATGTCGTAGCGCGTGGTGCGGCGGCTGCCGTCGTCACGCACCTCGCTCTCGATGGTGATAGCCATCGCCGGGCACACCGCCTCGCACAGCTTGCAGGCGATGCAGCGTTCTTCGCCGTTGTCGTAGCGGCGCAGCGCATGCAGGCCCCGAAAGCGCGGGCTCTGCGGCGTGCGTTCTTCCGGGAACTGGATCGTCACGTTGCGCTGGAAAAAATGCCTGCCAGTGAGCTTCATGCCCTTCAGCAGTTCCAGCAGCAGGAAGCTGGAGAAGAAGTCTTTCAGGGATGCTTGGCTAGCCATGGTCAGGCCTCCTGCCGGGCCGCCAGAGCGCAGACGAAGACGGTGCTTCGCTTGTCTCTGGAGGCCTGCGCCCCCTCGGGGGGCAGCGAACGAAGTGAGCGTGGGGGCGTCATGACGTTACTTCCAGATGTTGAAAGGGGTCTGCATCCACAGGCCGACCACCACCAGCCAGATCAGCGTGATGGGGATGAAGATCTTCCAGCCCAGCCGCATGATTTGGTCGTAGCGGTAGCGCGGGAAGGTGGCCCGCACCCACAGGAACATGGTGACGACCACGAAGACCTTGATGGCCAGCCAGATCCAGCCGGGAATGAACTCGAGAAAGCCGAACGGCGACAGCCAACCGCCCAGGAACAGGATCACGCAGAGCGTGGACACCAAAATCATGTTCGCGTATTCGGCCAGGAAGAACATCGCGAACGACATGCCCGAGTACTCGATCATGTGGCCGGCAACGATCTCGGATTCGCCCTCGACAACGTCGAACGGGTGCCGGTTGGTCTCGGCCAGGCTGGCAATGAAGTAGACGATGAACACCGGAAACAACGGCAGCCAGTTCCACGACAGCAGGCCCAGGCCGGCGCTGGCCATCATGCCCTTGCCCTGGCCCATGACGATGTCGGTCATGTTCATCGTGCCGGCGACCATCAGCACCACGACCAGACAGAAGCCCATCGGGATCTCGTAGCTGACCATCTGCGCCGACGCACGCAGCGCACCGAGGAAGGCGTACTTCGAGTTCGACGCCCAACCGGCGATGATGACGCCGTAGACCTCCAGCGAGGTGATGGCCATCAGGAACAGCAAGCTGGCGTTGATGTTGGCCAGCGCCACCTCGGGCCCGAAGGGCACCACCACCCAGGCGACCAACGCCGGCATGATGGTCATCACCGGGCCGAGAAAGAACAGGCCCTTGCTCGCGGCGCTGGGGCGGATGATCTCTTTGAAGAGCAGCTTGACCGCGTCGGCGATGGGCGTCAGCAGGCCATAAGGGCCGACCCGGTTGGGGCCCGGGCGCACCTGGGTGAAGGCGATGCCCTTGCGCTCCCACAGCGTGAGGTAGGCCACGCAACCCATCAGCGGCAGCACCAGCACCATGATCTTGATCAGGCTCCAGATCACCGGCCAGGCGTAGCCGCCGAAGACCGAACTGCCAAACTGGTTGAATTGCTCGATCATGGTGCTGGGGCTTTCTCGACCGCAGGTTCGACCGCAGCTTCGACCGCAGGCTCGACTGCAGATTCGACTGAGATGACACCAAACGCCGCACCCAGCATCGCCGTGTCGGCATGGCCGGCGCTGACCCGCACCGTGCCGCCTGCCAGCGAGGCATCGGGCCGCGCCGGCAACACGGCCACCGCCGCACCTTGCGCCAGCCGCACCTTGTCACCGGGCTGCAAGCCCATTTGCAACCACAGTGCGGTCGGCAGGCCGACCACCGGCGCCCTGGCGTCGGCAGTCATCTGCAGTGACGCTGCGCGGCGCACCAACGGATCGGCGGCGTAGATCGGCAGATCGGTCAGGCGCTGCAGGCCCTCGGGCACCGCCACCAAGTCGATGGCGGCCGTGCTCGTGTTGTCCAGGCGCTGGGGCAGCGTGCTGACATCACCCAGCGCTTCGGCCAGCACCGCTTCCGCGCTCTCGTGCTCGAAGCCCGGCAAGCCCAGCAAGTTGCCCAGCACCCGTAGCACCTTCCAGGCCGGACGGCTGTCACCGGCCGGCGGCACCACGCCGTGGAAGCTTTGCAAGCGGCCCTCGGCATTGACAAAGCTGCCGGCGGTCTCGGTGAACGGGGCGATCGGCAGCAGCACGTCGGCGTTGGCCACGGCCGCGTCTTTGAACGAGGTCAGGGCGACCACCAGGCCCGAACCGGCCATGGCCGCTTGGGCGGCGGCGGCGTCGGCGGCGTCGAGCACCGGCTCGACGTCGAGCAGCAGCAGCGCCTTCATCGGCTGGCTGAGCATCTGGCCGGCGTTCAGCCCGCCCGCGCCCGGCATCGCCTTGACCAGCTGCGCGCCCACGGTGTTGGCATCGGCCGTGAGGTAGCCGACGCTGGCACCGGTCTGCGCGGCGATCCACTGGGCCAGCGCCAGCAGCGTGGCCGCTTGCGGGTGCTGCGCGGCGGCATTGCCCAGCAACACGGCCTTGCGCTCGCCGCTCAGCAGGGCCCGGGCAAGCACTTCGGCCTCGGCATTGGCTTGCGCAGCCGCCGGTGCGGCTACACCTTTGGCGGTGGCGATGTATGCGGCCACGTCGGCCAACGCCTGCGGCCAGGCCAGCGGCGCCGCGGTGATGCGAGCGGCCACCGGAATGGCCCAGTCATCGTGCACCGCATTCAGGCTCAGCAGCGCGCCGCCGCGGCGAACCGCCTGGCGAATGCGCTGCGCGAACAGCGGGTGGTCTTTGCGCAGGAAGCTGCCCACGACGAAAGCGCGGTCGAGCTGGCTCAGCGCGGCGATCGGTGTGCCCAGCCACTGCGCCTTGCCCGCCGGTGCGACATTGCCGAAGTCGGCGTGGCGGGTGCGGAAATCGATGTTCTCGCTGCCCAGACCACGCACCAGCTTGGCCAACAGGTGCAGTTCTTCCACCGTGCGGTGGGCCGAACCCAGCGCGCCGATGTCGGTCACGCCGTGATCGGCTCGGATGCGCTTCAGGCCATCGGCGACATAGCCCAGCGCGGTGTTCCAGTCGACCGCTTGCCAGACGCCGCCCTGCTTGATCATCGGCGTGTGCAGGCGCTGCGCGCTGTTGACGGCTTCGTAGCTGAAGCGGTCGCGGTCGGCGATCCAGCATTCGTTGACGGCTTCGTTTTCCAGCGGCACCACGCGCAGCACCTTGTTGGCCTTGACCTGCACCACCAGGTTGGCGCCGGTGCTGTCGTGCGGGCTCACGCTCTTGCGGCGCGACAGCTCCCAGGTGCGGGCAGCGTAGCGGAAGGGCTTGCTGGTCAGCGCGCCCACCGGGCAAATGTCGATCATGTTGCCCGACAGCTCGCTGTCGATCGTTTGGCCCAAGAAGGTGGTGATCTCGCTGTGCTCACCCCGGTGCTGCATGCCCAGCTCCATCACGCCAGCGACCTCTTGGCCGAAGCGCACGCAGCGGGTGCAGTGGATGCAGCGGCTCATCTCTTGCATCGAGATCAGCGGGCCAACGTTCTTGTGGAAGACGACGCGCTTTTCTTCCTGGTAGCGGCTGGCACTGGCGCCGTAGCCCACCGCCAGGTCTTGCAACT
>JAYVDE010000550.1:0-3541 GCA_043749575.1 Burkholderiaceae bacterium
AAAGTGTGTCAGTGAAAGCGGCCGCGAACACTGCCTTAGCTTGCTGGGCCAGCAGATCGCGGGCGGCTTCCCTGGACAGGCGCGCTCCATACCAAACGCCTCCGAGAGTCCCGACCACCGCGCCACCAACGCTGAGGAAGGCGGCCAAGATTTCATTGCTCAAGCGAGAATCCTTGCGGCGGGTTGTATATGTAACGGTTGGGGTCAGGTCTTGCCTTTTGCCGATTCTGCGTTAGATGACTTGAAGGTTGCTGCATGCAAAACGTGATTCACTGAACCTTAGTCGCCGCGCGAAGCGAAGTGACGTGGTAGATCGGCATGGAGTGGGCAAAAGGCAAGACCTGACACCATACCTCCTTAGGCAAGTTATGTCGTAACTAAACAGTGGCGCTGGGCGCGCACGAATATTCGGAACTTGCTGGACTTGGGCGTGAGCCTGAAGACGGCAATCCAGCATGGCGTCAGCAGCCACAGCTACTGGCACATGGCAAGAACCCCAGCGCTGCAGCAGGCACCGTCGAATGCGTGGTTGAAGATGCAAGGCTTGGTCAGCGTTAAAGACTTGTGGTGCAAAGCCCAGGGCTATACGACCTAAAACGGCAACCGCTTTCATCGAGCGAGCTAACTTGTTGAACCGCCCACTGCAGACCCGCACGGTGGGTGGTGTGGGGGCTGGGAGTTAGATACTCCTGGCTACCCGATTAGGCCGCCGGTAGTTCACGGACTCTGATCACCTGAATTGGTAGGTGCGCGAGTGCCTTTTCAATTTCTATTTCAGCGATTGATTCCGTCGAATCTATGCGCAGTCTAAAAGCATTTGGATCCGTGGGTTCACCTGCAAGTTTACGCAAGGCATTTACTGGCACGGCTACCATCTGAACACGGTCAACACCAGTGAGAGTGTGGTTTAGCGCCTTTCCCGCGTCCCTGACTACTTCACGCGTGCCTGACACGTCAACCAGGTATCTGAACGGAAAGACCTGTCGTTCATTTGACGGAAGCGTTCGAGACTTTAATTCATTTAGACTTGATTCGATATAATCCAATTTTCGTAGCAGAAAGGTCTGGACGTCGTCGTCCTGTACCGCCTCGCGCATTACACGTGCCTGCGTTACACGAAATACCGGATTGTCTGGCTCGTCGTCGTTTACTGCAGACTCAACCGCTGCCCGTAGCCTGGGCCTCAGGTCAACACATCCATGCATATCGTTTTGAAAAAATACCGTTCGTTCGTCGGATATATCGAAGGGGAGTTTTGTTCCATTTTCCGCCAATACAACGACTGGCAGTCCTGCACAGTGGCGGACCGCCAATTCGTACATGACGTTAGGGTTGAGTTCAGTTAAGTTCGCAATCACCAGGTCATCTGACAAGATGTGTTCGATGACCTGTCTAGTAATCGACCCTGCTGTCGAAATCTCATGTGCTACGTGCACATTGAATCCGCAATCGCGCAGCAACGGTCTTAGCACCGCATTGATCAATCCGTCGGTTGCACGCCGTATTGCTGAATTGTCCGCGCCAATTGGTGTAATAATAAAACAGTGTTTATTAGCTATTGTGACGGTCATGGTAAGTTAACGTTGGAGGTGTGGCCGCCTAACGAAAAGCGTTTATCTGGCGCCGCACCAAAGCCTGGCAAATGCGCCGATGCAGCAAGCGCCAGATAGACCTCGTTGGACTGAATCGCCGCGCGGAGGTGGGCGAGCCGGGCTGTTGGGGAATGTAAGGTTCAGGGGGGTGTTTTGGGAAGCCCCGGTGGGTAGAAGATGGTCGAAGCGCAGGTCAGCGGTGAGCGTGGAGGTGCCAAGTGCAGTGATGCCCGGTGTGAAGATGGGTGGTGCACGGCTCGATGGAGATAACCCAGGGTGTGATTGGGCGGTGCGGGACGAACTAGCCCGAGCGGACGTCGCAAGCGAGCGGCAGCGTGGTGGGCAGCGTGATGGGCAGTGATGACGGGGCGGTGGATCACGGCGGTCCCCGGCACTGAAGCTCAAGGTCTTGTCGGGCTGGCCGGGTGGCGGGGAGCACCTCGATGGTGAGCCAACGGCCGATCCCGCAGTGCGGGCAGCGTGCTGCGTCGATGCCGGCAACGCGCTTGAGGAAGGCGGCGGCATCCTCTTGGGCCTGGGCGTTGGGGGCGGGCATGGCCAGCGCCGCGCGGGCGGCGGCCATGCGCACGGTCTTGACGGCCGGGCTGAGCAAGCCGTAGTGACGGATGCGCTTGAAGCCGGGCGGCAAGACGTGCTGCAGGAAGCGGGCGATGAAGGTGGGGCCATCGATGAGCACAGTGCGCTTACCGCCGTGGTTGTCAGCGCGAACGCGCAGGCGCACGCCGTTGGCATCGACGGCGACGATGCGCTCGTTCGACACAGCCACCCGGTGGGTGTAGCGCGACAGATAGTCGAGCACCAGCTCGGGGCCGGCCAGCGGGGTCTTGGTGTAACGGTTGGGGTCAGGTCTTGCCTTTTGCCGATTCTGCGTTGGGTGACTTGAAGGTTGCTGCATGCAAAGCGTGATTCACTGAACCTTGGTCGCCGCGCGAAGCGAAGTGATGTGGTAGATCGGCATGGAGTGGGCAAAAGGCAAGACCTGACCCCATACCTCTTAGACCGCACCGCGCGCCCACACGTTAGACCGCACCGCGCGCCCACACACCTGCAATGAGTGCGACAAGTAGACCCACAAGTACTACTGCGCCAACCTTGTGCTGCATGTGGTCCAGCCTGTCGAACTCTGACCATTCACCCGCAACCGCGGCTCGATGCCTCTTGAAGACGATGCCAACGCAATGGAGATTTGCCGCTATGGCAATGACGCCTGCCCCAGCCATGACGTGAAAGGCGACACCAGTTCGGTGGCCCTGTGACCAAAGGATGACGCCCGTAAGCAAGGCGCCAAGAATCATTGGTACTTCGACAAGCTTGTCCACTCGTACATGCAGATTTGAAAGTAGAAGATGAGACTTTCGGTCTCCTGCAAGCAAGGCTCGTTCAAATAGTGCTTCCGTGAGTACACAACCAAGCCAAATTCCTGCGAAGAGAAGGTGCAAACCGAGTATTGCGTTGCGCATGATTGGAGGCGAGGGAGGAATTGGTTTTGTGCGGTCTAACGAGATGTCGACCTCAAGCAGGCTTGCAAGATGTTGTCACAGTTGACTTTTGGAGAAGTTGTCCACAGGCTCACTGATGTTCCTATCCCCCTAACTTGAAGCTATCGTTCTCCCTTGGTTTTCGCGTCGGACTTGCCTGACAACGGGCGGTGCTAGTGAGGCCTGACCAGGCCGTGGACGAAGTGATGGGCCGCCTGACCGAAGCGACCGCAGACGAAAGCTGCGCCGACCCGGACGCGCAGACGATGCTGATGGACTACCGGCGCGCTGCCCGACGGCTGGAAGCCGCCTACGACAAGGCCTGCCAGGTCGAGCTGGACCTGTCGCCTGACGATGAACTGGTCAAGGTCCAGCGGTGATGGCGCGAGAGGCCTACCAGGCTTCCCGGAACGGCCGGATGTCCAGCTCGTGGGTCCAGGCGTCGCGGCC
>JAYVDE010000551.1:0-9555 GCA_043749575.1 Burkholderiaceae bacterium
CGATGTAGCTCACCACGACCCCCAGCGACCGCATCAGCCATGTTGCCGTTGGGCCGCTGCGTTGCGCTGGGGTGGGTCGGGGGTTTGCGAGGGTCACGACGGGTGCGGGCGGGGAAGGGGGGGCTGGCCGGGATGCCGCCCAGCACGGATGCTAGCGGCTGCCGCTGCAGGGCGGCAGCCCTCGGGCAGGGCTTGCCAAAGCAAATGGCCCGGTGCAACCGGGCCATCCTATTCATTACCTGTCAGCGCCAGGCCGTGGCCTGACGCTGACTACCAGCGGGGCCGGGCAGCTTGATTTGCGCCGGCCCCGGGTTGGTGCTTCAGACCAAGAAATCCTCGATCTTGGCACCCGAGGCCAAAGCCGCCTTCAACCACTTGGGCTGCAGGCCGCGGCCGGTCCAGGTTTCAGCGGTGCTGGCGTTGCGGTATTTGATCGCAACCTTGCCGGTGGGTTTGGCGGCGCCGCTGGCGCGCACCGTCGGGGCCTTGCCGGAAATATCGGCGGCGGTCAGGCCAAACTCAGCCAACAGGGCGCGCACCTTGGCGATGGCGTCGGCACGCTCTTCGCGCTGGACATCGAAGATCTTCTTTTCGATTTCAGCCCGTTGGGCCAACAGTTCTTGCAATGACGACATATTCTTGCTCCGGAGTTATTGACGACCGCCGCAGTGTAATACCTGTTGCCACACCGTGCTGATCGAAATTAACCCTGATCGCCGCCATCAGCTGGCGGCCGCCAGCTCAGGGCGCCGGCGGCACATAACCCAGCGGTTGATCGACACCTTCGCCGAAGAAAAAGCGCTCCATCTGCCGCGACAGGTATAACCGGGCGCGCTGGTCGGCGAGGTTGAGGCGGTTTTCATTGACCAGCATGGTCTGGTGCTTGAGCCATTGCTGCCAGGCTTCCTTGCAGACGCCGGCATAGATGCGCTTGCCGAGTTCTCCCGGGTACGGGGCGAAGTCGAGGCCATCGGCCTCCTTTTTCAACAGCACACATTGCACGGTACGGGCCATGGTTTTTCTCCTGCTGGGCGCCGCGGCGCCCGGTTGGTGGGTAGCGGGTTTTTCAACCCAGTTTCTTGACCAGCACCTGCGAGCGCCGGTCCCAGTTGTACTTGCGTTTGCGGGCGTCGGGCAGCCAATCGGGGTCGACCCCGACGAAGCCACGCTTGAGGAACCAGTGCATCGTCCGGGTGGTCAGCACGAAGATACTGTCCAAGCCGGCCGTGCGGGCCCGCTGCTCAATCCGCTTGAGGATCCGCTCGCCGTCGCCCTGGCCCTGGACCTGGGGCGATATGGTCAGCGCCGCCATTTCGCCGGTGCGGGCTTCCGGGTAGGGGTAGAGCGCGGCGCAGCCAAATATCACGCCGTCGTGCTCGATGATGGTGTAGTTGGCGATGTCGCGCTCGATCTCAGTGCGCTCGCGGCGGACCAGGGTGCCATCACGCTCAAACGGCTCGATCAGTTGCAGGATGCCACCAACGTCGTCGGCAGCAGCTTCGTGCAGCGACTCGAGTTTCTCGTCGACGACCATGGTGCCGATGCCATCGTGGGTGAATACCTCCAGCAATATCGCTCCGTCGACCGCAAACGGCAGGATATGCGAGCGCTCGACACCGGCCTCGCAGGCCTTGACGCAGTGCTGCAGGTAAAACGCCGGGTCAGTGGGCAACACCGGCGCGGCCAAGGTCGCCAGCAAGCGCTTGGCATCGGCCAGCGCCAGCTCGGTGTCGATCACGCTGTCGGGGTCGTCGCGGTTCTCGGCGACGCCCGCCACTTCGGTCATGAACAGCAGCTTGTCAGCCTGCAGCGCGATGGCGGTGGCGGTGGCGACGTCTTCCATCGTCAGGTTGAAGGCCTCGCCGGTGGGCGAAAAGCCAAACGGGCTCAGCAGCACCACCGCGCCGATGTCGATCGCCCGGCGCAAGGCTGCGGCGTCGACCCGGCGGACCACGCCCGACGACATGAAATCGACACCGTCGACGATGCCCACCGGCCGGGCGGTGAGGAAGTTGCCCGAAATCACCCGCACCGTGGCGTTGGCCATCGGCGTGTTGGGCAGGCCTTGCGAAAACGCGGCCTCGATCTCGAAGCGCAGCTGGCCGGCGGCTTCTTGGGCGCAGTCCAGCGCCACCGCATCAGTAATGCGCTGGCCCTCGCTGAAGCGCGGGCTGTGGCCTTTGGCGGCCAACTGCTCGCTCAACTGCGGCCGAAAGCCGTGCACCAGCACCACCTTGATGCCCATGGCGTGCAGGATGGCGAGGTCTTGTACGACATGGTTGAGCTTGCCGGCAGCAATCAGCTCACCGGCGATGCCGACCACGAAGGTCTTGCCGCGGTAGGCGTGGATGTACGGCGCGACGGCGCGGAACCACGGAATGAAGGTGTGCGGGAAGACCAGGCTCATGGTGGTCGCGGATTGTGCCGCAGGCCTTCAGCCAGGCCGCCGCACGGCTGGCTGCGCGGCTGTGTCGGCGCGCAAAGATCGAAGGGCAAGCCGCCGTCAGGCCAACGCGTCGCGCAACGCGGCCAGCACGCCGTCGGGCGCCTCGGCCAGCAGGCTGTGGCCCGACGGCAGCAGCACGACGTGGGCCTGCAGCGCCGTGGCGATCTCGCGCGCCGCGCGCGGCGGTGTCATCTGGTCGACGCTGCCGAGGATCATCGTGGTCGGCGCCGTCACCTGGGCGGCGGCGGCCAGGCCGTTGTCGTAGCGGTCGCAGACGCTGAAATCATGGTGGAACAGGTTGACCTCGCCGCCGCCGGCCGCGCCGTTCGCAGCGTTCGCCCCGTTCACATGGCGGCCGTTCAGCACCCGACGCATCAGCGCCCGGTTGCCGCCGTGCAGCCACATGCCGGGCCCCGGGTAGCTGGGTTTGGCGGCCAGGGTGCTGATCGAGAAGGCGTTGACCATGTCGATGGCCTTCAGTGGCGCATCGCGGGCGGTGTCGAGCAGCGCGGGGGAGACCTTCATCGGGTAGGCGCTGCCCACCATCACCAGCCGGTGGATGCGGTCGGGCGCGCGGGCGGCGGCCTCCAGCGCGATCAGCGAGCCCATGCTGTGGCCCACCAGCGTGGCCTGGCCGGGCATGGCCACGCCGGCGGCGGCCAACAGCGCCAGCAGCCAGTCGGCGTGGGCCTGCACGCTGGCCAGCGGCGGGCCTTCACTGCGGCCGTGGCCGGGCAGGTCGAGCGCCAGCGCGCCGTAACCGTGGTGGGCGCACCAGCGGGCCAGCAGCGTCCACACACTGTGGTCATGCAACGCGCCGTGGATGAAAACGACGCAGGGCAGCTTCGGGTCGAACGGCTTGCCGCCGGTGTAGGCGTAGGCCGGCACAACGCCGTTCGGGCCGTCGACGACGATCTTCATGGCGCCGCCGCCACCGTGTTTTGCGCCACCTTGAGCGCCCGCTTCAGGTCATCGATCAGGTCGTCGGCGTCTTCGAGCCCGATCGACAGCCGGATCGTGCCGGGGCCGATGCCCGCGCGGGCCAGCGCCGCGTCGTCCATGCGGAAGTGGGTGGTCGAGGCCGGGTGGATCACCAGCGAGCGGCAATCGCCCACGTTGGCCAGGTGCGAGAAGATCTTCAGCGCCTCGATGAAGGCTACGCCCTGGGCGCGCGAGCCTTTCAGGTCGAAGCTGAAGACCGAGCCGCAGCCGCGTGGCAACAGCTTCTTCGCCAGCGCCTGGTCGGGGTGCGAATCGAGCTCGGGGTAGCCGACCCGAGCGACCATAGTGTGCGCCGCCAACATCGCCACCAGCTTGCGGGTGTTCTCGATGTGGCGGGCCATGCGCAGCGGCAAGGTCTCGATGCCTTGCAAGATCAGCCAGGCGGTGTGCGGGCTCATGCAGGCGCCGAAATCGCGCAGGCCCTCGCGGCGGGCGCGCAGCAGAAAGGCGCCGACGCTGCTCTCCTCGCTGAAGACCATGCCGTGAAAGCCGTCGTAGGGCTGGCTCAGCTCGGCAAAGCGACCGTTTCTCGCATAGGCGGCGTCCCAATCAAACGCGCCCGAATCGACCAGCAGCCCGCCCACCACCGTGCCGTGACCCGACAAGAACTTGGTTGCCGAGTGGAAGATCAGGTCGGCGCCATGGTCGAAGGGTTTTAGCAGCCAGGGCGGCGTGAAGGTGCTGTCGACCAGCAGCGGCAGGCCGGCCTCATGGGCGATGGCGCTGACGGTGGCGATGTCCAGCACGTCCAGCCCCGGGTTGCCCAGGGTTTCGCCGAACAACAACCTGGTTTCAGGACGAATGGCCGCGCGCCAGCCATCGATGTCGCCCGGCCGCACGAAGCTGGTGCTGATGCCGAAGCGGCGCAGCGTGTAGTCGAGCAGGTTGTGCGAGCCGCCATACAGCGCGCTGCTGGCGACGATGTGGTGGCCGGCGCCGGCCAGCGTGCTGATGGCCAGGTGCAGCGCGGCCTGGCCGCTGGCCGTGGCGATGGCGCCGACGCCGCCTTCCAGCGCGGCGATGCGCTCTTCGAGCACCGCGTTGGTCGGGTTGCTGATGCGGCTGTAGACATGGCCCGAGCGCTCCATGTTGAACAGTGACGCCGCATGTTCGCTGCTCTGGAACACAAACGAGGTGGTCAGGTGGATCGGCACCGCCCGGGCGCCAGTGGTCGGGTCGGGCGTGGCGCCGGCATGCAGTGCAAGGGTGTCGAAACCAGGATCGCTGTAGCCGGGCATGGTGGTCTTGGAGGCGCTGCGTGGGCGCGTCAGGGTGTTGGTTTTCAGGATTGTGTGCTATGTTTTTCCACCTGCTGGCCGTCCCGGCCCCGCTTGGCCCGCCCCCGAGGAGAACCCCCATGAAAGTCAGCGACATCCTGCGCGTCAAGGGCAACACGCTCTACACCGTGTCGCCCGGCCAGTTGCTGGCCGAAGCCGTGCAGACCATGGCCGACAACGACATCGGCTCGCTGGTGGTGATGGAGTACGGTGACCTGGTGGGCATGCTCACCTTCCGCGAGGTGATCGTTGCGGTCGTCAAGAACCGCGGCAGCGTGGGCACGCTCAGCGTGCGCTCGGTGATGGACGACGCGCCGCTGACCTGCACGCCCGAGACCGAGATCGACGAGGTGCGCCGCATGATGCTGGGCCGCCACGCCCGCTACATGCCGGCGCTGAACGGCAAGACGCTGATGGGCGTGATCTCGTTCTACGACGTGGCCAAGGCGGTGGTTGATGGCCAGGATTTCGAGAACCGCATGCTCAAGGCCTACATCCGCGATTGGCCGGTTGAAGAAGCCGGCGCCGACAGCCCCAAGCTGTAGCGCACCCGCAGCGACAATGGCCCTGGTCGGCGCAACGGCGCCGCCCTTTGTTCATTGGCGGAAATCCCCATGCCCGGCAGCACCCTCGGCGAATTGTTTCGCGTCACCAACTTCGGCGAGAGCCACGGCCCGGCCATCGGCTGCGTGATCGACGGCTGCCCGCCCGGCCTGGCGCTGGGGATCGAGGATATTCAGCCCGAGCTCGACCGTCGTCGCCCCGGCACCAGCCGCCATGTGACGCAGCGCAACGAGGCCGATGCGGTCGAGATCTTGTCGGGTGTCTACGAGGGCCTGACCACCGGCACGCCGATCTGCCTGCTGATCAAGAACACCGATCAGCGCAGCAAGGATTACGGCAACCTGCTCGACACCTTCCGCCCCGGCCATGCCGACTACACCTACTGGCGCAAGTACGGCGTGCGCGACCCGCGCGGCGGTGGCCGTTCGTCGGCCCGGCTGACCGCGCCCACCGTGGCCGCTGGCGCGGTGGCGCGCAAGTGGTTGCGGCAACAGCATGGCACCACGTTCTCGGGCTGGATGAGCCAGCTGGGCGAGATCGAGATCCCGTTCGACGATGCGGCGCAGATCCCGCTGAATCCGTTTTACGCCCCTAACGCCGCCATCGTGCCGCGGCTGGAGGCCTACATGGACGCACTGCGCAAGGCTGGCGACAGCTGCGGCGCGCGCATCGAGGTGCGTGCCCACGGCGTGCCGGTGGGCCTGGGCGAGCCACTTTACGACCGGCTCGACGCCGACATCGCCTTCGCGATGATGGGCCTCAACGCGGTCAAGGGGGTCGAGATCGGCGATGGTTTCGGCGTCGTCGCGCAGCGCGGCAGCCAGCATGGCGACGAGCTGACGCCGGCCGGTTTTGCCAGCAACCATGGCGGCGGTGTGCTCGGTGGCATCAGCACCGGCCAAGACCTGGTGGTGCGCCTCGCCATCAAGCCGACCAGCTCGATCCGCACGCCCAAGGCCAGCATCGACCGCAGCGGCGCGGCCACGTCGGTGGAAACCTTCGGCCGCCATGACCCCTGCGTGGGCATCCGCGCCACGCCGATTGCCGAAAGCCTGCTGGCGCTGGTGCTGATCGACCATGTGCTGCGCCACCGCGCGCAATGCGGCGACGTGCGGCTGGCGCTGCCGGCGATCGCGGGCGTGATCGATGTGGCGGGTGGCAGCGGCGCCAGCGACGGCTGAGAGGTTTACCCCCACGTCGCTTCGCGCCTGCCCCCCGAGGGGGCGCTCAGCCGCCTTGGGGCGGCCCGGCGCCGGCTGAGAGGTTTACCCCCACGTCGCTTCGCGCCAGCCAATCAGCCCATCAGCCCACGCGCTCGGCCGCGCGGTGGCCCGACATCTCGGCCCCCGCATCGGGCGCCAGCCGGCGGTACCAGATCAACGAGGCCAGCGAGACCACACCGACCGCGACAAAGGCGCGGCTGAAGTCGATGGCCAGCAGCTCGCTGCGGCCCTCGACGCTGCGTGAGCCGTCCAGCAGCATCGCGGCCAGCGCCACACCGGCGGCCAGCGACAACTGCTGCACCACGCCGACCAGGGACGTGGCGCGGCTGAGCGCGCTGTGCTCGACATCGGCATAGGCCAGCGTGTTGAGGCTGGTGAACTGCAGCGAGCGGAAAAAGCCGCCGACCAGCAGCACCGCCATGATCGCCGTGGCCGGCGTGTCCACGGTGAACAGCGCCAGCGCGGCGACCAGGGCGCTGCTGATCCAGGCGTTGCCGCAGAGCACCCGCCGGAAGCCCCAGCGCTTGAGGATGGGCGCGGCGGTCAGCTTCATCGTCACCGCGCCGACCGCGGCGGTGAAGGTCAGGCTGCCCGACTCGAACGCATTCATGCCAAAACCCACTTGCAGCATCAGCGGCAGCAAAAAGGGCATTGCGCCGACAGCGATGCGAAACAGCAGCCCGCCGACGAGCGAGAGGCGAAAGCTGGCGATCTGCAACAGCGTCAAGTCGATGATCGGGTGCGCCACCCGCGCGGCATGCCGCAAGTACAGCGCCAGCAAGACCCCGCCGCTGGCCATCATCGCCACGGCGACGCCGCTGCCCGTGGCGTGGCTGCCCAGCAAGGTGAAGCCGAAGATCGCCAGCGCCAGCCCGCCGCCGGTCAGCAGGAAACCCGGCCAGTCCAGCGGCTTGTCGCGGTCGCCGTGCACCTGCGGCACCCACCACAGCGCCAGCGCCAGGCCGATGAGGCCGATCGGCACGTTCAACCAGAAGATGCCGCGCCAGTGGTAGTAAGTGGTGATGAAACCGCCCAATGGCGGCCCCAGGATGGGCGCGAACAGCGTCGGGATGCTCAGCCAGGCCATCGCCGAGAGCATCTGCTTGCGCGGGATCGCCCGCAGCAGGATCAGCCGGCCCACTGGCAGCATCATCGCGCCGCCCAGGCCCTGGCAGAAGCGCCCGGCCACCAGGCTGTACAAGTCCCAGGCCAGCGCGCAGCCGACCGAAGCCAGGGTGAACACCGCGATCGCCGCGGCGAACACCGTGCGGGCGCCATAGCGGTCGGCGCACCAGCCGCTGATCGGGATGAAGATCGCCAGCGCGACGAAGTAGGCCGTGAAGGCCAGCTTCAGCGTCAACGGGTCGACCTGCAGGTCGACCGCCATCGCGGCCAGCGAGGTTGCGATCACCGTGCTGACCAGGCTCTCCATGAACAGCGCCGACGCCACCACCAGCGTCAAGACGCGGGCGGAGGTTTCGCGCGGCGCGGCCAGGGGATCAGCGGCCATGGGTTCAGCGGCTGTGGGTTCAGCGGCTGTGCACAGCGGCCATGGGGTCAGCGGCCCGGCTCAGCGTGACGGCGCGGCGGCGGCCGCCAGGGCCTCGTCGACCAAGCGGGCGGCCAGTGCCGGGTCTTCCATCGGCAGGAAATGGGTTTTGTCGGGCAAGTGGTGGTCGCGGCCGCAGCGAAACTCTTGCGCCAAGCCCGCCCAGGTGGGTGAGCCCAGCGGGTCCCAGGGCTTGATAGCCGGGTCTTGCAGCCGTGCCCGTACCACCAACACGGGGATTTGCAGCGCGCGGATGCTGGCGTAGATGGCCGGGTGCTGGCGCGCCAGCGGGTAGACCTTGCCCTCGAAACCGGGCGCACAGGCCAGCTGGAAGCCGGGTCCGCTGTCGGCTGGGCGCAGGCCGTGCTGGCAGTAGTCCAGCAGCGCTTGGGCGTCAAACACCGAATAGGGCGACCGGTCGACAAAGCGGTCGAACATCGCTTGCGCCGACTCGAAGTGGTTCTTGCGGCCGGCCGACGGGTGCAGCGTGCCGGGCGCGACCGGCGGCTGGTGGTAGTCGGCCGGTGCGCCCATCACCGGGTCGATCAGCAGCAGCCGGCTGAAGCGCTCGGGCTGCAGCGCCGCCGCCTGCACCAGCGCGTGCGCGCCCATGCTGTGGCCCACGCCGACGGCGCCCTGCAGGTCGAGCGCGGCGGCCAGCGCGGCCTGGTCATGGCCGAAAACGTCCCAGCTGTCGAAGTCGGTGGCCTCGCTGCGGCCGTGGCCCCGCTGTTCGATGGCGATCACGTGGCAGGGTTGGGCCAGCTCGCCGACCATCCGGTCCCAGACCCGGCCGTGAAAGCCGGTGGCGTGCGCCAGCCACAGCGTGGGGCCCTGGCCGCGCAGGTCGGCGTGCCATTCCCAATAGGCCATCGAGATGCCGTTGGCCGCTGTGCGGTGCAGTTGCGGTTGTGGTTGTGGTTCGCCCGCGGGCGCTTGCTGGCTGTTTGTCATGGCGTCGCCTCTCAGACCTCGGCGGCCAGCCGGCTGGCCTGGTCGATGGCGCGTTTGGCGTCCAGCTCGGCGGCCTCGTAGGCACCGCCCACCAGGCGGGCCGGCACGCCGGCGGCCAGCAGCTCGTCGTACAGCGTGCGCAACGGGGTCTGGCCGGCGCAGACGATGACGGTGTCGACCTCGAACAGCCGCGGCTCGCCATTGACCCGGGTGTGCAGGCCGGCGTCGTCGATCTTCAGGTAATCGACACCGCCGACCATCCTCACGCCGCGGCGCTTGAGCAGCATGCGGTGGGTCCAGCCGGTGGTGCGGCCCAGGCTGCGGCCCAGCGCGTCGGCCTTGCGTTGCATCAGCGTCACCCCGCGGTCGGCCCTGGCCACCTGGGGCAGCACGCCGGTGACGCCGCCGCGCGGGTGGTGCAAGAAGTCGATACCCCATTCGCGGGCAAAGACGTCGATGTCGACCGCGCCCGAAGTGCCCTGGTGCGACACCAGTTCGGCAACGTCGAAGCCGATGCCGCCGGCGCCCATGATCGCCACC
>JAYVDE010000552.1:0-3540 GCA_043749575.1 Burkholderiaceae bacterium
GCAGGCCGTCGATGCCGCCGAGGTCGACAAACGCGCCGTATTCGGTGATGTTCTTGACCACGCCGTGCACGATGGCGCCTTCGGTCAGGGTTTCGAGCAGCTTGGCGCGCTCTTCGCCCATCGACGCTTCAACCACCGCGCGGCGCGACAGCACCACGTTGTTGCGCTTGCGGTCGAGCTTGATGACCTTGAATTCGAGCGTCTTGCCTTCGTACGGGCTCAGGTCTTTCACCGGGCGGGTGTCGATCAGCGAGCCCGGCAGGAAGGCGCGGATGCCGTTGACCAACACCGTGAGGCCGCCCTTGACCTTGCCAGAGACCGTGCCGGTGACGAAGTCGCCGCTGTCGAGTGCGGTTTCCAGCGACAGCCACGAGGCCAGGCGCTTGGCCTTGTCGCGCGACAGGATGGTGTCGCCGTAGCCGTTTTCGATGGCGTCGATGGCGACCGAGACGAAGTCACCAACTTCGACCTCGAGCTCGCCCTGGTCGTTCTTGAATTCTTCGATGGGGACGTAGGCTTCACTCTTGAGGCCGGCGTTCACCACCACATGGCTGTGTTCGATACGCACGACTTCGGCGGAGATGACCTCGCCGGCGCGCATGTCGTTTTTCTTCAGCGACTCTTCGAACATCGCAGCGAAGCTGTCGATGGCGAAGGGGCTGTCGGGAATGTGGTCTAGCGATTGAGTTTGGGACATTCAGCGATTCCTTGGTGCCGGCGAAAACCAAGTGAGCAGTGGCCGGCGGGGTGGTTGCAACAGGTGTTGCGGGTGGAGTTAACAAATCGCCTGGCCCCGACTGCCCGATCTGATGAAAGGGCAAAGTGGGCGGGCCCGGCGGGCGATGTTGGTCGTTCAGTGACGCTGGCCTGCCGCCCAGGTTTGTGGCCCGGTTTTGCGGCGCGATTTTACAACGCGGCTTTTGCGAAAAATCAGTGCTTAAACGGCCCGCGCTGTGCCCACCAGCCCAGAACCTGATCGACCGATTGCTCGATCGTCTGGCCCGAGTTGTCGAGCAGCAGGGCGTCTTCAGCCGGCTTCAAGGGCGCAATTGTGCGGTTTCTGTCCCGGCAATCACGCGCCTCCAATTCAGCGCGAAGGTCTTCGATATTAGCCGGAATTCCCTTTGAAATCAATTGCTTATACCGGCGCTCGGCGCGCATCAACGGGCTGGCGGTCAGAAATACCTTGAGCGGCGCGTTGGGGAAGATCACCGTGCCCATGTCACGGCCATCGGCCACCAGGCCGGGCAGGGCCTGAAAACCGAGTTGCAGCGCCTGCAGTGCACCACGCACGGCCGGCCAGGCGGCGATGCGTGAGGCCATGCTGCCGATCTGTTCCTGGCGCAATTCGAGGGCGACGTCACGGGTTTGGTCGTGTTGGGCCAGCAGCACCCGTTCGCCGTCGAAGCGCAGTTGCAGTCCGGCGGCCACCTGGGCCAGCCTCGGCTCGTCGTCGGCGGCCACACCTTGTTGCTGCGCGGCCAATGCGGTGGCGCGGTATAGCAGGCCCGAATCGAGCTGGTGCCAGCCCAGCCGGGCGGCGATGCTCGCTGCCAAGGTGCCCTTGCCCGACGCGGTGGGGCCATCGATGGTGATCACCGGGATGTCGACCAGCGCCGCCTGCGACACCGAGAACAGGGTCTCGAAGTAGTCGGGGAAGGTTTTGGCGACGCACTGCGGATCGAGGATGCGCACCGACACCTCGCTGCCCGGCGTGACCACCAGCGGGTTGAAGGCGGCCAGCGAAGCGCACATCGCGATGCGGTGGTCGTCGTAGGTGTGGACAGACGCCGCCCGCCAGCCGCCGGCCTCGGGTGCGGTGACCTCGATGAAATCCGCGCCTTCGACCACGGTGGCACCCAGCTTGCGCAGTTCAATCGCCATCGCCGCGATGCGGTCGGTCTCCTTGACCCGCCAGCTGGCAATGTTGTTCAGCCGGGTGGTGCCGCTGGCGTACAGCGCCATCACCGCCAGCGTCATCGCCGCGTCGGGGATGTGGTTGCAGTCCAGCGTGATCGCGCGCAGCGGCCAGGCGCCGCGGCGTACCGTCAGGCGGCCGGGCTCGCCGTGCACCTGGGCGCCCATCAAGCGCGCGGCGTCGACGAAGCGGATGTCACCCTGGATCGAATCGAGCCCCAGGCCCTCGATCACCAGCGGCTGCTCGGTGGCGGCGATCGCGCCCAGTGCGATGAAGTAAGAAGCCGACGAGGCGTCGGCCTCGACATGGATCTCGCCGGGTGTGCGGTAGCGGCTGCCCTGGGGCAGTGTGAAGCGCTCGAAACCCTGGCGCTCGACGGCGATGCCGAAGCGCGCCAGCAGGTTCAGCGTGATCTCGACATAGGGCTTGCTGATCAACTCGCCATCGACTGCGATGACCACCGGGCCGGCGGCCGTGGCCAGCGGCAGCGCCAGCAGCAGGGCGGTGAGGAACTGGCTGGAGACGTCGCCACGCACGCGGATCTCGCGCTGGATCTGCAGCGTGTGGCCGGTCGCAACGCGTGCGGGGCCCTGCACGGCCAGCGGCGGGTAGCCTTCGGCGCCCAGGTAGTCGATGCTGCAGCCCAGCTGGCGCAGCGCGTCGACCAAGTCGGCGATCGGCCGCTCGTGCATGCGCGGCACGCCGCTCAGCTCAAAGCGGCCACCTTGCAGCGCGGCCAGCACCGCCAGCGCCGCGGCGAGCGGGCGCATCGCCGTGCCGGCGTTGCCCAGAAACAGCGCGGCCTGCTGCACTTGCAGCCGGCCGCCCAGCCCGCTGACGGCCAGCGCGCCGTCGGCCTGCGGCTGCAGGCCGCAACCCAGCGCTTGCAGCGCCGCCAGCATCACTTGGGTGTCGTCACTGGCCAGCAGGTCGCGCACGATCGTGGTGCCCTCGCTCAGGCCCGCCAGCAGCAACACCCGGTTGGAGATGCTCTTGGAGCCCGGCAAGCGCACCGTGCCGGCAGCGCCGCGCAGGGGCGGCAGATCGAGATGGGGAATCTTGTACATGGCAAAAAAGGTGTCGGGCGCCGCGGCTGGGCCAGGCGCGTCAGGTCCTGCGGTGCACGATCACGTGCTGGATGCGCCGGAAGCGGTCGAGCCGGTCGAGCCGGCTGCACCGCCTGCACTGCCTGAGGGGCCGGCACCTGCCGACGGGCCACGTATGCCGCCGATCTGCCAGGCGCCACGGGCTTCCGACGCACTGCGGATCAAGTCCTCCAGCGCCTGCGCGTTGTTGGCGGTCATCGCCAGTTCCAGCGCGTCGAGCGCGAAGCGGAATCGCTGGCTCTGCTTGAGCACTTCCTCGCGGTTGGCCAGCAGGATGTCGCGCCAGACCGCCGGGTCGCTGGCCGCGATGCGGGTGAAATCGCGGAAGCCCGGGCCGGCCAGCGACAGGTAATCGCGCCCGGCGGGCTGGTTGGCAATCGCCGAAAAGCAGGCAAAGGCCAGCAAATGCGGCAGGTGGCTGACGGCGGCAAACGCGGCGTCGTGATTTTCGGGCGTCATGCGCAGCACCTGCGCGCCGATGGCAGTCCAGACGTCGGTGGCCTTCTGCACCAGCCC
>JAYVDE010000553.1:0-3537 GCA_043749575.1 Burkholderiaceae bacterium
GGCGACTGGCGGGCGTGCATTCGGTGTCCATCAACTTGTCGTACCGGATCACGCTGCTGCTGCTGATCACCGAGCGAGAAATCGTGCCGCTCAACGTGGGTGACCACGATGCGGTCTACTGACAGCAGCTGGGGTGAAGTGGCCGACAACTTGCCGCAGCCGGATGCGTCAGGCGGCGGGGCCGGCGCCGGGCGAAGCGCCGCGCGATTGCGCCGGCAGTTCGATCTGGATCAGGAAAACCTCAAGATCGCCCTGTCGATCAGCCTGGGCTTGGCGCTCGACTTGTTGTGAAAGCCGTGTGTGAAAAATGAGTGAATAGCTGCACGGATTCACATGGAACTGCACGGTTTTGCACGTTTTCAAGCTACCTGAATCCTATATAAATCAACGACTTAGGTACTTAAATCATGGAGCGGGCGAAGGGAATCGAACCCTCGTCTTAAGCTTGGGAAGCTTCAGCTCTGCCATTGAGCTACGCCCGCGAAGTTGCAAATTCTAGCCTGCCGGCGGGCGGGCGGCGCCGCCCTCACACCGGTGCCAGTTGCGGCGCCCGCAAAGCAGCGTTCAGCCGCGCGAAGCGCTCGAAGCCGTCGGCTGGCTGCGGCCGGCTGATCAGGTAACCCTGCAGCGTGCCGCAGCCGATGTGGTGCAGGTAGTCACGCTGGGCTTCGGTCTCGACGCCCTCGGCCACCACCCGGATGCCCAGCGCCCGCGCCAGCTGCACGATGGCCTGCACCAGCACACGGTCGTCCTCGTCGCTGGGCAGGTCGGTGACGAAGCTGCGGTCGATCTTGATCTTCGACGGCCGCAGACGCTTCAGGTAAGCCAGCGACGAGTAGCCCGTGCCGAAGTCGTCCATGGCCAGCGGCAAGCCCAGGCCATGCAAGCGCTCGATGATGCGCTGGGTGGTCTGGGTGTCGGTCATCAGCACGCTTTCGGTGAGCTCGATCTCCAGCTCGTGCGGCAGCACACCGAAATCGGCCATCGCGCCGGTCAGCGTGTCCACCAGCCGGTGGTTGCGGAACTCCAGCGCCGACACGTTGACCGCCACACTGCCGAAGTGCAGGCCGCTGGCCTTCCAGCGAGCGATCTGGGCGCAGGCAGTGCGGATGGTCCAGGCGCCCAGGTCACTGATCAGCCCGCACTGTTCGGCCGCGCCGATGAACTGCAGTGGCGGCACCAAGCCGCGCGTGGGATGCAGCCAGCGGATCAACGCCTCGCAGCCCAGCAGCGCACCGCTGCCGGCGTCGACCTGGGGTTGGTAGTGCAGGATGAACTCGTTCTCGACCAGCGCCTGGCGCAGTTCGCGTTCCAGTTGCTGGGTGGTCTGCAACTGGGCGTTGAACTCGGCGCGGAAGAAGCTGACCCGCGCCCGCCCCAGGTTCTTGGCCGTGTACATCGCGGTGTCGGCGTGGCGCACCAGGGTGTCGGGGTCGGTCGCGTCGTCGGGGTAGAGCGCCACGCCGATGCTGGCCGACACCGCGATCTCGTGGCGGTCGAAGTGCAGCGGCTGTTCTATCTCCTTGAGCAGCCGGTCGGCCGTGGCGGCCACCTCGTCCCAGGGGCTGCCATCGTGCAGCAGCACGACGAACTCGTCGCCGCTGTGGCGGCAAACCACGTCGGATGCCCGCACCGCTGCCCGCAGGCGCTGGGCCAGTGCCACCAGCAGCGCGTCGCCGGCCGCATGGCCCAGGGTGTCGTTGACGGTCTTGAAACGGTCGACGTCGATGAACAGCAGGGCCAGGCGGCTGCCGTCGCGCGCGGCGCCGGCCACCGCCGCTTGGGTCAGCTCGCCGAACAGCGCGCGGTTGGGCAGCCCGGTCAGGCTGTCGTGCAGCGCGATCTTTTCCAGTTCGGTCTTCTGCGCCTCCAACTGGTCGAACAAGGTGTCGATCTGCTGGTGCACGTCGTTGAGGTGGCTGCCGAGCTGGCCCAGCTCGTCGCGGCTGTCCCAGCGCACTGGCTCGAGGTCGGCACGCGAGGCGATTGCGCTGGCCTGGCGCTTGAGCTTCTGGATCGGTGCCAACAGGCGCCGGTACAGCACGGCGATCAACACCACCATGCTCAGCAGCACCTGCAGCGCGGCCAGCTGGATGGTGGCCTGCCGCCGTTCGGCCAGCAGGCGGGTGATCTGGCCTGGGTCGAACCACAGCTCCAGCTCGCCCAGCGTCTCGCCCTCGTGCAGGATGGTCGTTTTCAGCGACACGCCCTCGAACGGCACCTCGTCTGCCCGCGCCAGCACCGTGGGTGGCGTCAAGGGTCGGCGCTCGGTCAGCCGCAGGCTCTGCACGGCGGGTTCGTCCAGCACGCGCTGGGCCACGCTGTGAATGGCGGGCTCGTCCAGCGACCACATCGGCTGCACCAGCGCACTGGCCGTCATCAGCAGCACGGCTTTGCGGTTCTGCTCGATCAGCGGCACATGGATATCACGCGTCAGCTGCTGCTCGAGGTGCCACAGGATCGCGGTGGGCGCCAGCACGGCGGCGGCGATCGCCGTCAGCACGGTGCTGCGGATGGACAGCATGGGCCAGCGCATGGGCCAGCGCATGGTGAGGCGTGCTGCGGCCATCAGGCCACCACCGCATCGGCGCGAGGCGCGGGTTGCGGCGCAGGCGGCTGGACGGGCAGGCTCATCGGCAGTTCGGACATCGCTTTGACAACGGGTTGAACGAGGCGGCGGGGCCGGCGGGCTGGCGGGCGCTTGGCGGGTTATCGGCAGGCAACCCAGCAAACTGTAGGGCGATGTAGCGGGCCGATGGCTGACCCACCGGCCCGCTACAGCCACGCTGGGCAGCGGCCCATCAGAGGATTCCCGGCACCCGACCGAGTAGTTCCCTGCCTGGCAGCCAGCCGGCCCCTGCGGCATCATGGCCACCAATCACCATGAACGATCCCATCCAGCTGCTGCACCTGGGGCCCGTCGTGCCCGACCTGTCGAGCTCGGCCTACGGCGCTTTCGAGCTGCACACCGTGTCGTCGCACGACGAGCTGGCCGCCGCGCTCGACCAGCAGGCTTACGACGCCATCGTGGTCTGGCAGACCGACACCGGCGGTCTGCCGGCGCTGGCCGCCTGGCCCGGCCTGGCGCGCGCGGTGCTCAACAGCGCGCTGGTGGTGGTGGCGCCCGAGCCCGCTGCTGCCGAGGCCTTGCGCCTGGTGCACCTGGGGGTGCAGGACGTGTTGCCGCCGAGCGCGGCCGGGCCGGCGGCGCTGGCCCGCGCGGTGCGGCTGGCGGTCGAGCGCAAACGGCTCGATCGCCTGGCCCGCAAGGCCTACGCCACCGACCTGGCCACCGGCCTGCCCAACCATGCGCAGCTGATGGAGCACATGTCGCACCTGCTGGCCTTGCGCGAGCGGGAACCCGCGGCGATGGCCTTGCTGGCGCTCCATATCGACGGCTTGAGCGCGACCGAAGCCCGGCTGGGCACCGAAGCGGCCAACGTGCTGCGGCGCAAGGTGGCGGTGCGCCTGCGTTCGGGCTTGCGCGCCAGCGACGTGGTGGCCTCGGTGGGCGTGGACAGCTTTGTCGTGCTGCTG
>JAYVDE010000554.1:0-3528 GCA_043749575.1 Burkholderiaceae bacterium
GTGGCTCAGCCGCAGCACGGCGCTGTAGCTGCTGCCGGCAGCAGCCTGCGGCTGGGCGAGGGCGACATGGGCGGCGGCCGGGGCCATCAGCGTGGCCAGCAGCAGCGCGGGCAGCCAGGCGCCGCGAAGAGTCCGAGTCCGGGTCCGGGTCAGGGTCAGGTTCATGGGGATGGGGATGGGGCTGGGGTTGGCGACGGTGAAGGAGATGGTGCTGCTCAAAGGTCGAACTTCAGCTCCGCCGTCCCGCTGCGCTGCGGGTAGGGATGGAAGTTCCAGTAGTGGTAGTTGTTCAGGTTGTCGATGCCCAGCGCCGCGCTCCATTGGCGGTCGAACTGCCAGCGCAGCCGCAGGTCGGTGCTGAAGTATTGGCTGGCGCCCTGGTAGGCAAAACCGTTGGGGTCGCTGTTGTCCAGCGTGCTGAACTGCTGGCCGCTGTAGCGCGCGCCATAGCTCAGTGACCACTGCGGGCTGGCCTGCCAGACGGCCAGCGCGGCGGCGCGCCAGCGTGGCACCCGCGGCTGCCATTTGCCCACGGTGTCGCCCGGCGTCGCCACATAGCCTGTGTTGGCCACGATCTTCGAGTCGGCAAGTGTCAGGCTGCCCTGCAGGCTCAGGCCCTGCAGCAGGCGGTCGGTCCAGCCACCGGCTGCCGAGGCCGCCAGCTCCAGCCCGCTGGTGCGGATGCGGTCGATGTTCTGCACCGTGTTGGCCTGGGTGGCGGTGTTCAGCTGGGCATACAGCGCGTCCCGGGTGTGCTCGTGAAACAGCGTGCTGCGGACCTGGGCGCCGGGCACCGTCCATTCGGCGCTCAACTCGCTGGTCCATGACTTTTCGGGCCGCAGCCCGGGGTTGTGGTTGATCGCCTGGCCCTGCGCATTGATGCCGCCCTGGTAGAGCTCGCTGACGGTGGGAAAGCGCACCGCCCGGCCGGTGCTGGCCTTCAGCAGCCAGTCGTCGTTGACGCTGTACGACAGCGCGGCCTTCGGCGAGCCCTTGCGGGCGCTGCGCCCGGGGTGGGTCAGCGTGCAACGCTGGCTGGCTGCGCTGCAGTTGCCGCGGTCGGACGTGCCGCTGTAGGCGCTCTCGGTCAAGCCGCCCCAGGCGGTCCAGTGCTCGGCGCGCAGGCCGAGCACTGCGGTCCAGTCGGGGCTCAGGCGCCAGGCGTCCTGGGCATACACGCTCTGCAGCCGGGTCTGACCGTCGAAGCGCGAGGCAAAGGCGTTCGCGGCGCCGCGCTGCCAGTCGGGGCTGCTGTCGACCTGGCTGCGCAGCGTGTAGGTGTCCTGGGCCACGCCGGCGTCGACGGCGTGCGCGCCGGCTTCACCGGCCGGCCGCCAGACCCCCTTGGCCGCCAGCGTCTGCCAGCCGGTGCCGGCCAGGCTGGTGATGCGGCCGGCCTGCGATTGGGCTGCGCTGGTCGGCGCGTAGGCGCGTTGCTGGTCACGGCCATGGTCGTACCGGCTGGCCGCCAGCGACCAGTCGAAGACTCCGCGGCCGCGCGACTTCAGGTTCAGCGCGTGCATCTGGTGGGCCAGTGTCTCGGCGGTCTGCGGAAAGTCGCTGGCGACCAAGGTGTAGCGCTGACCGGACACGGCCACCGGCTGGGTCAGGCCACCGCCGCTGGTGTTGTCCACCGGCTGGCCGGCGGCGTCGCGCAGCCAACTCGCCGAGACGCCGCTGGCCTGGTTGCGCCACCAGCCACCCAGGTAGCTGGCGCGCAGCTCGGGTGTCAGGTCCCAGGCCAGCTTGGCCTTCAGGTGGTCTTGCAGCGTGCTGTATTCGGTGCCGCTGGCCAGCAGCTGCCAGTCCTGGTTGCTGCGGTTCAAGCCGGGCACCGCGCCGCTGACGGTGATCTCGTCGCCGCGCAGCGCGGCACTCGCGCTGGCATTGACCAGCCGGGTCGCGAAGGTCTGCGGCTGGCCGTGGCTGTCCAGCCGGTTGATATCGAGCCACCAGCTGAAGGCGCCTGCGCGGTCGCCCAGTGAGGCGCTGGTCTGCGAGGCGTCGAAGTGGTCTTGGCGGCCGTACAGCGCATAGGGCTGGCGGCTGAAACCCAGCTTGCCATGGGCTTCGAACCGCTGCGGCATGCGGGTCACATAGTCGACCACCGCGCCGACCGAATTGCCGGGGTAGGCGGCGGAGAACGGGCCGTAGAGCACGTCGACACGGTCGATTTCCGCCGGCGTCACCATGCCCCAGCGGGGCGTGAAGGCCGCGCCGTTGCCCAGCAAGTTGGACAGCAGCACGCCATCGGCATAGACCAGCGAGCGTGCGCTGTTGCCGGTGCCCGATGCGCGGGTGGACAGCACGGCGTGCTTGTAATCGCCGATGTAGCGCTTGCGCACCAACAGGCTGGGCAAGTACTTCAACGCGTCCTCACTGTCGGTGGCATTGATGCTGCGTTCGATCTGCTCACCGCTGATGCTCTCGACCGTGGTCGGGATGCGGCTGGGCAGTGAACTGGGCTGGCTGCCCTGGATGATGACGACTCCGGCAGCGCGGCTGGGGGCGGTGTCGGCGGTCTGGGCCTGGAGCGTGCCGGTCAGGCCGCTGATGGCCAGCGCGAAGATGCTGAATGGTGGGCGGAATGGTGGGCGGATTGGCGGACGGAATGGGGGCATGGGGACAGGGTTTTAGGCGGCATCCGGGCGGCTGCCGCAGGGTCTGCAACAGGCCCAGGCGTCCCCAAGAGGACGCCTGGGCGCCTGGTCTTGCACGGCGCTGCACAGCACTCACCAGCCCGTCGCGCCTTGAAGGCGCGCCAAGCTCGAATCAGGCGACAGCGGTGCTCAGGCGGACCGGGGTGGCGCGCGCGCTTGCGCCGACGACCAGGCATGCAGCGGGCGCGGGGCTCGCAGAAACAGCCACGGCACGCTGTGGCCCGGCGCAACGGGCGCCACCAGCGGGCGCACGTGGGGCGACAGGCCCAGGCCATCGGCCTGCAACATGCACAGCGGGCAATGCTCCAGCAGGTGCCGGGTCTCGGCCGGCGCTGCGGCCAAACCGGCCCCGGCGGCCGGGGCCGCACAGACCACCGACCACGGCGCCGTGTCGCCCTGCACCAAGGCCGCCGCGCGCGACAGCGTCGGCACCAGCGCGGCCATCACCAGGGTGACGAGCAGCACCCATGCAATCCGGTGGCGGAGGTGTCGCAATCGCAGCATGTGACGGAATTGTAGGCGGCAGCTCCGACCCGCTGCCCTTCGTCCCTGCCGGCGGGGCACCTGGTTGCGGGGCGCCCGCTAGCGGGTGTCGGCACGGCGGCGCGGCGGTCTGCCACCGGCCTGCGGCTTACACTGGCAGCTTGAGTGATCGTGCTGTTGTTGCCCCCTGCCGTGCACGGTCCCTCGCAGCGAGCCCCCGCCCATGGACTTGGTCTACAGCTACACCGCCTTCCTCGCCGCCTACCTGATCGGCTCGTTGTCGTTCGCCGTCATTGTCAGCAAGCTGATGGGCTTGAATGACCCGCGCCACTACGGCTCGAAGAACCCCGGTGCCACCAACGTGCTGCGTTCGGGTAACAATAAA
>JAYVDE010000555.1:0-3517 GCA_043749575.1 Burkholderiaceae bacterium
CGGCGCCTCGGGCATCGGCAAGGCGCTCAGCCAGGCCTTTGCGCAGGCCGGTGCACGCGGCGTGGTGGTGGCCGATCTCGACGCTGACGGCGCCGCTGCGGTGGCCGCGGCGATCGTCATCGGCACGGCCGCGGGCGCGCTGGCCGTGCGCTGCGATGTCTCGCGCGAAGCCGAGGTGCAGGCGCTGGTCGAGCGGGCCACCGCGCAGTTCGGCCAGGTCGACATCTTCTGCAGCAACGCCGGCATCATCAGCCGGGTCGATGCCGATGCCAGCACCGCCAACTGGCAACGCCACTGGGACGTCAACCTGATGGCCCATGTGCATGCCGCCAACGCGGTGTTGCCGCAGATGCTGGCGCGCGGCGAGGGCTGGCTGCTGCAAACGGTGTCGGCCGCCGGCCTGCTGAGCCAGGTCAACGCAGCGCCTTATTCAGTGACCAAACACGCGGCGCTGGGCTTCGGCGAATGGCTCGCCATTGCCCATGGCGACGCCGGCATCCACGTCAGCTGCCTCTGCCCGCAGGGTGTGTTGACGCCGATGCTGCTGGGCGCCGACAGCGACAGTGGCCGGCCCAGCTTTCTGGGCGACGGCGCGATGACCGCCGAGGCGGTGGCGCAATGCGCGCTGGCCGGCCTGCGCGAAGGGCGCTTTTTGATCCTGCCGCACCAAGAGGTGCTGGGCTTCTGGCAGCGCAAGGGCCAGGACTACGAGCGTTGGCTGCGCGGCATGCGGCGCTTGCGGGCCAAGGTGATGAGCGGCGGCTGAGCGGCGGCGGCCGAATGGGCGGCGGAACCGGCGGCGGAACCGGCGGCTGAACAACGGCTGACCGGCCGCCGCAGCCCGCTCAAGCCAGCAGGCTCTTCAGCGCCACGGCGGGGTCGCAGGCCTGGGCCGGCGCCGGGTGCCGGTCGGCTTCCAGCAGCTTGCGCGACATCACGTGGTCCATCGGCGCATTGACCGATTCAACGCAGACCAGCCGGTCGGCCACGTAGTGCAGGATCGAGAAGCTGGCCTCGTTGGCACCCCTGCGGCGGTGGCGGCTGGCGCCCGGGGTGTCGGGCGCGGGCATCAGCCCGGCCATCTGCAGGCGCAGCTGGCCCTGTTCGGACCAGAACCACGGCAGCGCGGCGTAGGTCGGTGCCTGGCCCTGGATCGTCAGCGCCGCGGTGCGGGCCTGGTCGTTGGCGTTCTGCACCGATTCGAGCCGCAGCGTGGTGCCGGCCGGGGCCCAGCGCGGCGAAACCGGGAACCGCGCCACGTCGCCGATGGCCAGGATGGCCGGGTCGCTGCTGCGCATCGCGGCGTCGACCACGATGCCGTTGTCGACCAGCAAGTCGGCCGCCAGGGCCAGGCTGACCTCAGGCTCGGCGCCGATGCCCAGCAGCAGCCGCTCGACCGCTTGGCGCTGGTCGTTGACGGTCAGTGCCAGCAGGTGGCTGTCATCGTGCTCGATCGCACCGAGGGTGGCGTTCAAGTCCACGGCGATGCCCGTCGCGCGGTGGCTGGCCAGCACCTGCTCGGCCAGCTCGGCCGAAACCGAGCGGCCCAGCAGGCGCGGCGCCAGCTCGACCACCTGCACCGCCAGGCCCAGCGCGCGCGCAGTGCCCGCCACGTCCAGGCCGATGAAGCCGCCACCCAGCACGGTGAGCGAGGCCGCGCCGGCCAGCAGCGCGCGGCACTGCTCGGCGTCGACAGCGTCGCGCAGCACGGCGACGTTGGCCAGCGTGGCTGGCCAGCCCGCCGGCCGCCGTGCCCGCGCGCCGGTGGCCAGCACCAGGTGGCCGTAGGCCAGCGCGGTGCCCGACTGCAGGCGGACCGTTTTCGCGGCGCGGTTGATCGCCACCGCCGGGTCGCTGCGGTGCACGGTGATGCCGGCCTGGGCGTACCAGGCGTCGCCGCGGTGCGGCTGCAAGGCCTCGGCCGGGTTCTTCAGGTAGGCCTTGGACAGTGGTGGGCGCTGGTAGGGCAGGTGGCCCTCGGCGCACACCAGGTGCACCCGGGCGCCCAGGCCGGCCTCGGCGAGGCTGGCACACAACTGGGCGGCCGCATGGCCGCCGCCGATGATGACGATGGAGTTCATGGGCTGCGATTGTCGGTCCGGACGGGCGGACGAACCTTCGTAAGGGCCTGCGCCCGGGACCTTCAGGTCGGGAACCGGCGGTTTCAGCGAGGGTCTGCGGCCCGGCGGGGTCACTGCTGGCGTTCGGGCAAGTGCAACACCAGCCCCTGCAGCGCCGGCGTCAGCGTGATCTGGCAGCTCAAGCGGCTGCCGGCACTGCGCTCGACGGCGGTGCATTCCAGCAGCGCCAGCTCGTTGGCCAGCGGTGCGGGCAGCCGGTCTGCCCAGGCGTCGTCGACGATGACGTGGCAGGTCGCGCAGATCGCCGAGCCGCCACAGTCGGCAACCAGACCGGGCACGCCGAAGCCGGTGGCGGCCTGCATCACCGACACGCCGTCGGGCGCCTCGAAGCCGTGTACGGTGCCGTTGGCTTCGATCAGCGTGATGTCGGGCATGAGATGAGTCCTGGTGAGGTCGGCGGTGGCGCTATCGCCATCATGCAATGTTCGCGCGGGCAGCTTCGGCCGGGCGCATGCGCGCGTCGGCGGTTGCCGGTCGCTGGCGCGGCGCGGCTCGGTTGCGGTGCGGTGGTGTGGTGTGGTGTGGTGCGATGGCGTGTCAATGCCGTGCTACCTGACTGCGTCAGACCGTCATTCTTGACAGACGGCCAATCTAGTATGACACTTGGCCGCATGACCGCAGCCGCCCTCCGCACCGATCCGCCCTTGCGCGCGCAAGAGCCCGCGCCCCGCTGGCCCGCCGGCGCTGCAGCGGCGGTCAGTCCCGGCGCGATCGAGGTCATGGGCGCGCGCCGGCTGTTCAAGCAGTTGCCGCAAAGCCGGGCCGAGATCCACGGCGTGCTGGTCAAGGGCCTGCCCTATGCGGTGTTGCTGAACCTGGTCGACCAGCTCAGCGGGTTGATGATCGACGACATCGCCGCCGCGGTGGGCCTCAGCAGCCGCACCTTGCGCCGCCAGAAAGACCAGCCCACCAAGCCGATGCCGCCCGACCTGGCCAGCAAGACCTGGCAGCTGGCCGAAACGCTGTCGCAGGCCGCCACCGTGTTTGGCAGCCGCGACGCCGCCGAGCGCTGGCTGGCCCGCCCGGCGATGGGCTTGGACGGCGCCCGACCGATCGAGCTGATGCGTACGCTGCAGGGCGCCGAACTGGTGGCCGAATTCCTCGGCCGGCTCGAACACGGGGTCTACAACTGAGCGCCGCCGGGCCGCGCCCAGCCCGCTTTCCCGGAGGCGGTCGGCAAGGTGGCCCAGCAAGCGGTGCTTGAGAACGGCGGGATGGCGCCGCTGCCTGCCGCTTTGGCCGGCGCCGGGCCGCAGCCCTGGCGGGTCTGGCGGATCGACGCCGAGGCCTACGCCGCCAGCTGGGACAGCGGCCTGGGTGCCGAACTTTTCGGCGGCCGCTGGAACCCCAAGGGCCTGCGCGCGGTGTACTGCAGC
>JAYVDE010000556.1:0-3516 GCA_043749575.1 Burkholderiaceae bacterium
GTTGATCGCCATGTTGCCGGTGTGCACCTCTTTGTAGCCAATCTTAATAGCTCCGGCATGCATCACCTAGTAGTTGTTGTTGCCCGGCAGACCGGGGATGCCGTTGGTGCGGGTCACGCCCATCTTGTCTTCAGCGCGGGCGTAGTACGGCTCCAGATCCTTCAGCGTCAACGGCCAGTCCATCAGGTTGGCGCCAGCCAGGCCGCCGTAGGTGGTCTTGGCCTTGAACTCATGGCCTTGCAGGCGCAGCGACGCACCGGCCCAGTGGGTGGTGGTGCCGCCCACGGTCTTGCAGACCCAGGCTGGCAAGCCGGCAAAATCTTTTGCCACCCGCCAGCTGCCCGAGGTGGTGCGGGGGTCGAGCCAGGCGAGCTGGACAAACGATTTCCACTCGTCGTTGATGAAGGTGGCCTGGCTTTGCAGCGCGCCGGCCTCCAGCACCACCACTTTGATGCCCTTTTGGGCCAGCTCGTTGGCCAGCGTGCCGCCGCCTGCGCCCGAGCCGATGATGACGACCGCCGAGTCGTCGCTGAAGTCGATTTTTGCCATGGTGTGTCTCTGCGATTTTTTTGGGGGATGAGAGGGAGCGGGTGACTCAGCGGCGCTCAGCCGAAGTACGGCGGCGGGCTGGCTTCCTTGGACGGCGCCGGCAGCCACTTCAGATCCTGAAAACCGCGGCTGATGTAGCCGCCCTTCTCCCAGGACGAGCCGGGGTAGCCGAACACCGCATAGGCCATGTCGTTGTCGTAGAGCGAGGTGATGCACTGGCCGCGCACGGTGTTGAAAAACGGCTGGCCTTCGATCGCCTTGGCCACCTCCAGCCGCTTGGCCGCCGAGGCCTTGGCGAAGCTGCCGCCGGCGGCTAAGTCGAGCGCGGCGATGCCGTTCTTGATCATCGTGGCCGAGCCAGCGTCGCCGGCGGCCTTGGCGTCCAGGTCTTTGGCCAGCAGCGCGTAGACCGCGTCGGGCAGCTTCTTGTGCGGGTACAGCGTGCGGCCGAAGGCCATCAGCGTCTGGCCGTCACTCTTGCTCAAGGTCTTCAGCTCGACCGCCCACACCGGTGAGGGCGCCAGCGTGGCCAGCACCGAGCCCGCGGCCAGCGTGCCCATCAGGATGCCCGAGCCCTTGAGAAACTCGCGCCGCACCAGCGGCAGGTGCTGCTTGGGCACCTCGCCCGACGCTTCGCCGCAGTCGCTGGCGTTGGCGCTGGCCGTGGTGGTGGCGCTGGCCAGCGGGGCCCGCATGAGGGGAATGATGCGCATTGTGTGGTCTCCTGGGTCTAACGGGCCGCGGCGCGGCCCGGTCGCGATCTGCCAAGCTCCTAGGTGGCCCGGCTTGAAACCAGTGTTGCACCCGCCCGCTGCGGGCGGGTGATAGCGGGTTACCTACGCGGGAAAGCACCAAGGGCGGGCGTACCGTTGCCGCGGCCCCTGCCGCTGCCAGGTGGTTACGATGGCATCGATCCTGCAAGCCGAGACACCATGGAACTGACCCCCCGCGAGAAGGACAAGCTGCTGATCTTCACCGCCGCGCTGCTGGCCGAGCGCCGCCAGGCCCGTGGCCTGAAGCTCAACTACCCCGAGGCGGTGGCACTGATCACCGCGGCCATCATGGAAGGCGCACGCGACGGCAAGAGCGTGGCCGCCCTGATGAGCGACGGCAAAACCGTGCTGGGCCGCGCCGACGTGATGGACGGCGTGGCCGATCTGATCCCCGAGATCCAGGTCGAGGCCACCTTCCCCGACGGCACCAAGTTGGTGACCGTGCACCAACCCATCTCCTGAAAGCCACCTGGACGCACCATGAACAAGCATTTGATGACGCTGGGGGGTCTGGCCTGCGCCGGCTTCGTGCAGGCCCATGAGGGCCACGGCCTGCCCGGTCAGTCGCACTGGCACGCCGACGACGTGGCCGTGCTGCTGACCCTGGTCGCGGTGCTGGGTCTGGGCCTGGGCCTGTGGCTGTTCGGTCGCAAGTAGGGGCCGCGATGATTCCGGGCGAACTGCTGACCGATGCCGGCGACCACCTGCTGAACCCAGGACGGCGCACCACCACGCTGGTGGTGCAAAACACGGGCGACCGGCCGATCCAGGTCGGCTCGCACTACCACTTTGCCGAGACCAACGGCGCGCTGGGCTTCGACCGCGTTGCCGCGCACGGCATGCGCTTGAACATCGCCAGCCGCACGGCGGTGCGCTTCGAGCCCGGCCAGCAGCGCACGGTGGAACTCTGCGACTACGCCGGCGCCCGCCAGGTCTGGGGCTTTCGCGGCCTCGTGCAAGGGAGTTTGTGATGAGCCCCCACGCTCACATTCGTTCGCTGCCCCCCGCGGGGGCGCAAGCCCCCTTTGGGGCGGCCCGGCAGGAGGCTTGAGATGGCCACGATTGGCAGGCGTGCCTACGCCGAGATGTACGGCCCCACCGTGGGCGACCGGCTGCGGCTGGCCGACACCGCGCTGGTCATCGAGGTCGAGGACGACTTCACCCTGCGCGCCGGTGGCTATGGCGAAGAAGTGAAATTTGGCGGCGGCAAGACCATCCGCGACGGCATGGGCCAGAGCCAGGTGGCCAACGGCCCCGGTGCGCACGAGGCCTGCGACCTGGTCATCACCAACGCGCTGATCGTCGACCACTGGGGCATCGTCAAGGCCGACATCGGTATCAAGCAACACCGTATCTGCGCCATCGGCAAGGCCGGCAACCCCGACGTGCAGCCGGGCGTGGACATCGTGATCGGCCCGGGCACCGAGATCCTGTCGGCCGAGGGCCTGATCGTCACCGCCGGCGGCATCGACACCCACATCCACTTCATCTGCCCGCAGCAGATCGAAGAGGCGCTGATGTCGGGCATCACCACCATGATGGGCGGCGGCACCGGGCCGGCCACTGGCACCTTCGCCACCACCTGCACGCCCGGGCCCCAGAGCCTGCGCTTCATGCTGCAGGCGGGGGAAGCCTTCGCTATGAACCTGGGCTTCCTGGGCAAGGGCAACGCCAGCCGGCCCGAGGCGCTGGCCCAGCAGATCGAAGCCGGTGCCATCGGCCTGAAGCTGCACGAGGACTGGGGCACCACGCCAGCGGCGATCGATGGCTGCCTGACGGTGGCGGAGCGCTTCGATGTGCAGGTGACCATCCATACCGACACGCTCAACGAGTCGTGCGCGGTTGAACATTCGATCGCCGCCTTCAAGGGCCGCACCATCCACACCTATCATTCGGAAGGTGCCGGCGGCGGCCACGCTCCGGACATCCTGCGCGTGTGCGCTGAGCCCAACGTCATCCCCTCATCGACCAATCCCACGCGGCCGTTCACGGTGAACACCATCGATGAGCACCTCGACATGCTGATGGTCTGCCATCACCTCGACAGTTCGATCCCCGAGGACGTGGCCTTCGCCGAAAGCCGCATCCGCGCCGAAACCATCGCCGCCGAGGACCTGCTGCACGACCTCGGCGCGATCTCGATCATCTCCTCCGATTCGCAGGCGATGGGCCGGGTCGGTGAGGTCATCACGCG
>JAYVDE010000557.1:0-3515 GCA_043749575.1 Burkholderiaceae bacterium
CGCCGATGAGTGAGGTCGCCGGGCGCATGGCGGTGCAGGCCGGCGCGGCCCACCTGGAGAAAAGCAAGGGCGGCCTGGGCGTGCTGCTGGGCGGTGTGCCCGGCGTGGCGCCGGCGCAGGTGGTGATCCTGGGCGCCGGTGTGGTCGGCAGCAACGCGCTGCAGATGGCGGTGGGCCTGGGCGCGCGGGTCACCGTGCTCGACACCAACGTCGACCGCCTGCGCCGGCTCGACCTGGTGTTCGGCAACCGCATCGTCACGCTCTACTCGACCGCGCTGGAGGTCGAAGCGGCGGTGCTGGCTGCCGACCTGGTGATCGGCGGCGTGTTGATTCCCGGCGCGGCGGCACCCAAGCTGGTGACGCGGGCGATGGTCTCGCGCATGAAACCCGGCGCGGTGGTGGTCGACGTGGCGATCGACCAGGGCGGTTGTTTCGAGACCTCGCATGCCACCAGCCACGACCAGCCGACCTTCGTGGTCGACGGCGTGGTGCACTACTGTGTGGCCAACATGCCGGGCGCGGTGGCGCGGACCTCGACCTTCGCGCTGAACAACGCCACCATCGGCCACGCGCTGGCGCTGGCCGACCACGGCTGGCGCGACGCGATGCGGGCCGATCCGCACCTGCGTGCGGGCCTCAACCTGGCGTTGGGCCAAGTGAGCTGCGAGCCGGTGGCGCTGCAGCACGGACTGCCGCATGTGCCGGCCGAGCGCTTGATCGCCTGAGCTTCACGGGCCGGTCGACCGCCGGTTTGGCCGCCAGTTTTCTGCGCTGCAAGCTGCGCCGCAGCCGGCGCAGCCGGCGCCGCAGGCTGCGGCCCAGGCCCTTCAGCGGAAGCTCAAGCCTTCGAATTGGCCTGAATCCCGCCAGCCCGCCAAGTACGTGAAGTAGGCGCTGGCGCCCGCCGGGTAACCCACGTAGTAACGCGCGGCAGGCCCGGGGTCTTGGCCCTCGTTGTTGTAATAACCGGGGGTGCAGTCGGGCGCGCCGATCATGCGGCCGGGGCCGGTCAGCAGCAGGTCGACCCAGGCCGCCTGAGCTGGCGCGGTCACCTCGACCTGTCGATGGCCGCCGTCCAGCGCGTGCTTGACCACCATGGCAATGGTGCGGCCGGACTCGGTCAGGTTGTGTGGCACGTTCGAGATCAGGTTGGCGCCCTGCGTGGGCTGCACGAAGAAGGCATTCGGGAAGCCGTGCACATGCACACCGTGCAGGCTGCGCATGCCCTGGCCCCAGGCCTGCGACAGCTTGAGCCCGTCGCGCCCGAGCAGGTCGAAACCGGCGCGGCGCTGGTAGGCGGTGCCGACCTCGAAGCCCGAGGCGTAAATGATGCAGTCGACTTCGTGCTCGACGCCGGCCACCACCAGGCCGCGCTCGGTGATGCGCTCGACACCTTGGCCGTCGGTGTCGATCAGCCGGGTGCCGGGCTGGTTGAAGGCCTGCAGGTAGGCATCGTGAAAACAGGGCCGCTTGCACAACTGGCGGTACCAGGCCTTGAGCTTTTGCGCGGTGTCGGTGTCGTGCACCACCGCATCGACACGGGCGCGGATCTCGCTCATCT
The DNA here is from genome assembly GCA_043749575.1 of Burkholderiaceae bacterium. Taxonomy (GTDB): domain Bacteria; phylum Pseudomonadota; class Gammaproteobacteria; order Burkholderiales; family Burkholderiaceae_C; genus Pseudaquabacterium. The sequence continues at coordinate 1,562 of JAYVDE010000557.1, forward strand.
TCTCGAAATCCGAATCCTCGAAGGCCGCCAGCATGTTTTGCGGTGTCCGCTCGCCGCGGGGCAACTGCAGGATCTTGCTGCGGATGCGGCGCGCCAAGTCGGTCCAGCCGTCCATCACCAAGTCTTCGGTCGCCGCGCCGCCGGCCTGGTTGGCGGTGAAGTTCTCCAGCCAGCGCTGCTGCCAGCCCGGGGTGGCCACGCCGCCAAACCAGTCGGGGTCGATCGGCGCGTTGGCCCGCAGGTCGATCGACGAGGGCGTGCGCTGCACCACGTACAAGGCTTGGGCAGCGCGCGCCAGGTGCGGCACGCACTGCACCGCCGTGGCGCCGGTGCCGATGATGGCCACCCGCTTGTCGGCCAAGTGCTGCAGCGCTGCGCCCGCCGGATCGCCGCCGGTGTAGGCGTAGTCCCAGCGGCTGGTGTGGAAGGAATGGCCTTGGAACGATTCGATGCCCGGGATGCCCGGCAGCTTGGGCACGTGCAGCGGCCCGGTGCCCAGGCCGATGAAATCAGCGGTGAAGCAGTCGCCCCGGTTGGTTTCGATCACCCAGCGCGAGGCGGCTTCGTCCCAGCGCAGGGCCTGAACCTCGGTGTGGAACAGCGCCTGCTCGTACAGGCCGTACTGCGCGCCGATGCGCCGGCACTGTGCCAGGATCTCGGGTGCGTGGGCGTACTTTTCGGTCGGCCGGTGGCCGGTCTCCTCCAGCAAGGGCATGTAGACCATAGACGCCGTGTCGCACTGGGCGCCGGGGTAGCGGTTCCAGTACCAGGTGCCGCCAAAGTCGCCGCCCTTCTCGATGATGCGCACGTCGCGCACACCGGCCTCCACCAACCGGGCGCCGGTGACCAGGCCGGCAAAACCGCCGCCGATGAAGGCAAAGCGCACATGGTCGGTCTTGGCCGCCCGCGCCTGCACCGGGGTGTAGGGGTCGTCCAGGTAGTGCGCCAGCTGGCCGGTGACCTGCAGGTACTGGGGATTGCCATCGGGCCGCAGGCGCTTGTCGCGCTCCTGGACGTACTTGGCCAACAGCGCGGGCTTGTCGATGGCGGGGGCGCCGGGGCCGGGCGCTGCGGGGGCTGTCGTCATGGCGGTGGGGACGGAATGATCGTCGGCAAAGCTCAGCATGCTGGCATCGCAGCTGAGGCGGGGCTGTCGCCTGGGGGTCAAGGGGCCAGCCCACTTTGGGCCTGAAATTACCCCCTGTCCCGCGGCGCAAGCGGTGCCGCATTCCCCGTCAACCTTCGACTTGAAAGCCACTCCATGGACATCCAAGCCGGACAGATCGCCGTCGTGACAGGCGGAGGCACCGGCATCGGCCGGGCCCTGTGCAGGCAGCTCAGCGCCGCAGGCGTGCATGTCGCGCTGTGCGATGTCTCGGCGCCCGCCATGGCCGAGACCCAGGCGCTGTGCCTGGCCGGCGCACCCGCCGGCACGCGCGTCAGCACCGGCGTGGCCGACGTCAGCCAGGAAGCCCAGGTGCTGGCCTTTCGCGATGCCGTCACCAGGGAGCACCAGACGCCCCACATCCACCTGCTGTTCAACAACGCCGGCATCGGCGGTGGCGACGGCTTCGTCAATGGCGACCGCACCGACTGGGAGCGCACCTTCAACACCGACTGGCTCGGCGTGTACTTCGGCGCCCGCGCCTTCCTGCCGCTGCTGGTCTAGATCGCTGTCTTCGGCCTGTGTCAGGGCTTGCCGCTGACAAGGCTCTGATCGAAGAGATAGACAGGGTACAGACCGCCCCGCTGATCGAGTCTGTGACATCAGCGCGCGTGCGCGTCACGGAGACGTGTGAGGTATCAACCGAGACCGTAAAGTGCCCCTGGCTTCAGGTTTACCGGCTTTCCTGGTCCTGCTGCTATCCCATGGTCGGCCGTTCAGACTCGGTCTGAACGGCGACGGCGAATCACGACCACCATGGACGCCAAGCCGGCCAGCAAAAATATGTAG
>JAYVDE010000558.1:0-9485 GCA_043749575.1 Burkholderiaceae bacterium
AGCAAGGCCTTGACCAAGCTGGACTTGCCGGCCCCGCTGGGCGCGGCCACGACGATCAGGTTGCCGGGTGTTTCCATCGCCGGATTTTGACCCAGGCCGAGGCGAGGGCCATTGGCTGGCAAGCCGCTTGACGGACGGCCAGGCGGGCGGGCGTGTGATCGGACGTCTGTTCGGTTGATCGGTCAGGCGATTGGTGTCGGGTCCGCCGGCGGGCCGGTGGCGGTGGTAACCGGCGCCTCGCCGGTCAGGTTCACGCCGATGACTGCGGCCTCGCGCAGCGCATCGATTTCGCCGCGGCGCTAGCCCAGGCTGCGCCGCAGCGCCTGGGTGCGCTGGCCGGTGCCGCGCGGCGGGCCGGCCGGTGACCGCGAACTGCATCATGTGCTGCGCGACCAGAAATAGGGTGTTCTCGAACAGCGCGCTCTGCACCTCGCGGCCCTGGCCGGTGCCGGTGTGCATGCGGTCGCGTTGGTGCAGCGCGGCCAGCGCGCCGATGGCGCCAAACAGCCCGTCCACGGGGTCGCTGACGCTGGTGCCGGCGCGCAACGGCCAGCCTGCGGGCCCGGTCCTGCAGGGCCGGCAGCCCATCCTCTGCGCCACCTCGTCGAGCGCGCTGCGGTGTTCGCACGGCCCGGGCAAAAGGCCCTTGTGCGAGACGCAGGCCCACCGCGGGTTCGGCGCGCGCCGCCCGGCCGCGCCCAGGCGTTGCGCAGCGCGACGATATGGCGCAACTCGGCCCCGTGCAATTCGGCGGTGCGGGCGGTCTTGTGGGCGGTGGACGGGGTGCGGGACACGGGTTGCAGGACGGGGTGCAGAACATGCTTTGCAGGCTGCCGCGCGGGCCGACCTCGCTGATCAGCACGCTGGGCGCCGGAATTCGAGCAGTGAGTGGCAGCGTCACTCCTCACTCCTCACTCCTCACTCCTCACTCCTCACTCGACGTTGCGGTGCATCAGCGCCGCGGTGCCAGCGCGCGCGCGGCCCACCAGCCCAGCACCACCAGGGGCAGGCCGACGCCAAACGACCAGCGGATGCCCCAGGCGGTGGCCACCCAGCCCAACAGCGGCGGGCCGACCAAGAAGGCCAGGAACGCGGTCTGCGCCAGCGCGGCCACGTTGACCGCTGCCGGCCGGTCGGTGGCCTGGGCAGCAGCCGACATCGCCAGCGGAAAGACCGCGCTGGTGCCCAGGCCCATCAGCACGAAGCCGGCCAGCGCCAGCACCGGGTGTGGTGCCAGCAGCACCCCCAGCGCGCCGATGCCCAGCAAGCCCTGCAGCCAACGCGCCACGCGCACGGGGCCGTGGCGCTCGACGAATCCATCGGCCCACCACCGCGCCAGGGCTTGTGCGCCGGCGCCCAGGGCGACCGCCAGCCCGGCGACGAAGGGCGTGGCACCAAACACGTCGCGCATGTAGATCGTCGACCATTCGATGCCTGCGCCCTCCAGCACCATCGCCGCCAGCGTGGCGGCCACCAGTATCACCGTGGTGTGGGTCGGGCGGGCCCAGCGTGGGGCGTCGCCGGCGTGGCTGTCGGGGCGCTGCAACGCCGGCTCGAAACCGGCCAGCAACAACACCGTCAGCCCGGTGATCAACACCACCATGCCCGCCAGGTGGACCTGCACGCCGACGCCGAGCTGGGCCAGCGCGGCGCCTATCAGCCCGGCGGCGAAGAAGCCGATGCTCCAGAACGCATGGGCGCGGCTCATGATGCGCCGGCCCAACTGGTGTTCGACCCGGTCGGCCTCCAGGTTGACGACGATCTCCACCGCGCCGATGCACAAGCCGGCGGGCACCAGCAGGGCGTACAGCGCCCAGGCGCCGGGCGCCCAGGACGCTGCCGCATACACCGCCGCGATGGCCGGGATCAAGCAACGCAGCGCCCGGCGGTGGCCCAGCCTTGGCAGCCAGCGGCTGGCAATGGTCAGCGACACCAGCGTGCCGGTGGCGGTGCCGATCAGGGCCAGGCCCAGCGTGCGCTCGTCGATGCCCAGTGCGCGTTGCAGATCGCCCAGCCGCGGAAAAATACCGCCGATGGCCATCGCGTAGAGCGCAAACGCGCCGTACACCCGCTGCGTTGCGGTCAGGCGCGGGAACGGGGGCATGGACGGGGCATGAGGCGGCGGATCATCGCACTGCACGACGGCGGCCATCGGCTCCGGATGCGGTGGTGATGCGACAGTGATACGAGGGTGATGCGACCTTGATGGCGCTTTCATGCTGCGTCGGTGTCACGTCGATGCGCCCGTACACTCGGTGAGTGATTCACATTGGCCGCCAATGAAGACCAAGCCCCGTCCCGTGCAGATGCCGAGGCCTGCAAGCCACAGGACCTCGGTCACGGCCACCTTAGAGATGGTGGCCCACGCCGCCGGCGTATCGCCCAGTACCGTGTCGCGCATCCTCAATGGCACGGCAGTCGTCAGCAGCGACAAGAAGCAGGCGGTCGACGACGCGATCGCCCGGCTGGGTTTTGTGCCCAACCCGATCGCTCGCGGCCTGGCCGGCGGCCGCAGCTTGAGCGTGGGCGTCGTCACGCAGGCCATCGACAGCCCGTTCTATGGCGCCGCGCTGCGCGGCATCGAGGACCAGCTCGACACCGTCGGCTACAGCCCGCTGTTCGTCAGCGGCCACTGGAATGCCAGCGCCGAGGCGCGCTGCATCGACATGCTGCGCTCGCGCCGGGTCGACGGCATCATCGTGCTGACTGGGCGCCTGACCGACGCGGCGCTGAAGGCCTGCGCCAAGCGCCTGCCGGTGGTGGTGACCGGCCGGCAGCTGAAGGCTCCGGGCCTGTTTGCATTGAACTTCGACAACCTCGAGGGCGGCCGGCTGGCCGCCCGTCACCTGATCGAGCTGGGGCACCGGCGCATCGCGTTCATCGCCGGCGATGCCGACCACCCCGATGCCAACGACCGGCTGCGCGGCTACCGCCAGGCGCTGGAAGAGGCCGGCCTGAGCTTCGAGCCGGGGCTGGTGGTGCCTGGCGAATACCACGAGGTCAGCGGCCTGCTGGCGGTCGACCGGTTGCTGGAAACCCGCCAGCGGTTCACCGCCATCTTCGCGGCCAACGACCAGATGGCTTCGGGCGCTGCGCTGGGGCTGCACCGCCGCTCGCTGCGGGTGCCCGAGGATGTGTCGCTGGTCGGCTTCGACGACCTGCCCAGTTCGCTCTACGCCATCCCGCCGATGAGCACGGTGCACCAGCCGGCCTACGACATGGGCCGTCTGGCCGCCACCGCGATGTTGCAGCTGCTGGCCGGCACCGCGCCCACGGTGCAAGTGCCGCCGCCGCGGCTGATCGCCCGCGAGTCCAGCCGCCGCCTGGGCGGCTGAGGCCGACAGGCTGGCGCAGACCGGCCGCACCCGGTCGGCTGACCGGCGTGCCGGCCGGTCAGCCACGCCGCGCCGCGCTGCGCTGGTGCCGGCTCTGCGCGCTTACCCTCGATTGACACGGTTTGCTCCGAGCCCCTATAGTTTGAAAGCGCTTTCATAGCCACCATAAAACCCCCGACTCGACCGAGCGGCGGCTGCGCCATCGGGGCGATCTAAGACCACGGAGACCAGCATGCGGGCAGGGCAGCGGACGATCGATGCGGGGCGGCGCGCGCTGGCGCGGTGCCGGGCGTCGTTCGCGCTGCTCGGCCTGGCCGGTCTGGCGGTCGGCAGTGGCGTCGGGCAGGCCCAGCAGGCCGGGCAGGCCCAACAGGCCAAACAGCCACTGATCATCGCCGCCTACCCCGCGGTCGACGAGATCGTGCGCGCGGCCATCCCGCAGTGGCAGGCGCTGCACCCCAACGTCGAGATTCGGGTCATCAGCCGGCAGTTCAGCGACCACCACACCGCGATGACCACCGCCTTGTCGACCCGCTCCTACCTGCCCGACGTGATGGCGCTGGAAGTGGGCTACGTCGGCCGCTTTGCCCAAGGCGGCGGGCTGGAGAACCTGGCCGCGCCGCCCTACGACATTGCCCGGTTCCGCGCCCGCTGGGTGCCGTACGCCTACCAGCAGGCGACCAACCGCCGCGGCGAGGTGGTGGCCGCGCCGACCGACATCGGCCCGGGCACGCTGCTGTACCGGCACGACGTGCTGGCCAGGGCCGGTGTCAGCGAGGCCGATCTGACCCGCTCCTGGGACAGCTACGTGGCGAGCGGCGCGCGCATCAAGGCGGCCACCGGCGCCTACCTGATGGCGCATGCCCGCGACATGAAGGACATCGTCATCCGCACCGGTATCCAGCCCGGCGAGGGGCTGTACTTCGACCAGCAGTCCCAGGTGCTGGTCACCTCGCCGCGCTTCGTGCGGGCCTTCGAGCTGGCGCGCCAGGTGCGCCAGCAGAAGCTGGACGCCAAGGTCGGTGCCTGGAGCACCGAATGGAGCGAAGGCTTCAAGCGCGGCAGCATCGCCACCCAGATGACCGGCGCCTGGCTGGCCGGCCACCTCAACAACTGGCTGGCGCCGGCCACCCAGGGCCAATGGCGCGCGGCACAGCTGCCCGAGGGCGCGTTTGCAGCCTACGGCGGCACCTTCTTTGCGCTGCCGCGCGGCGCGCCGGCCGCCAACAAGGCGCTGGCCTGGCAGTTCATCCAGCTGATGACGCTGAACCGCGCGGTGCAACTGGGCGCATTCAAGCAGCAGGATGCGTTCCCCGCGCTCATCGAGACCTACGACGATCCGTTCTTCGAGCAGCCGATCCCGTTTCTGGGTGGCCAGGATGCGCGGGTGGGCTGGCGCGCCGCCAGCCGGCGCATCGCCGCGGTGCAGGTGCACAAGCAGGATGCCTTCGCGTCCGAGGTGATCGACACCGAACTCGACAAGGTGCTCGAACGCGGCAAGGACATTGCCACCGCGCTGGCGGACGCCCAGCGCCTGCTGCAGCAGCGCGCCAGGCGCTGAGCCGCAGCGCCCGACGGCCCAGCCATTCCCGCCCCGACTTGACCGATCTTGTTGATCTCCCCGACCGCCACGCCATGAAGTTGCCCGCCGCCTTGCGCCTGTCCCCCGAGTGGGCACCCTATGTCTTGCTGAGCCCGTTCGTGGTCTTGTTCGGCGTCTTCGGCGTGTTCCCGCTGTTGTTTTCGCTGTTCCTCGCCTTCCAGACCTGGGAGCCGACCAGCGGCCTCAGCGCGATGCAGTTTGCCGGCGTCGACAACTTCCTGTTCGCGCTGCAGGACGACTGGTTCTGGAAGTCGCTGGGCAACACCGCCTGGCTGGCGTTGGCGTCGGGCGTGCCGCAGCACCTGGTGGCCATCCCGCTGGCCTGCTTCATCCACGCGTCGTTCAAGCGCCTGCGCAACGGCATGGTCGGGGCCTACTTCATGCCCTACATCACGTCCACCGTGGCGATCGCGATCCTGTTCTCGTCGCTGTTCGCCACCGACTTCGGGCTGATCAACGTCGGCCTGCAGGCGATGTCGAGGGTGCCGGTCTTAAGCTGGTTGATCCCCGCCGATGCGATCGACTGGCTCAACGATCCCGACCGCATCAAGCCGGCGATCGCGATCATCGTGTTCTGGCGCTACGTGGGCTTCAACGTGGTGCTCTACCTGACCGCGCTGCAAACCATCCCGAAGGACCTCTACGAGGCCGCCACGATGGACGGCGCCGGCCGGTTGCAGCAGTTTTTCTTCATCACGCTGCCCAGCCTGAAACCGATGATCTTCTTCGGCGTCACGCTCAGCGTGATCGGCGGGCTGCAGCTGTTCGAGGAGCCCTTTATCCTGACCGGCGGGCGCGGCGGATCGGACCAGGCGGGCATGACGGCGGCGATCTACCTCTACCGCATGGCCTTCGACTTCAATGATTTCGGCGCCGCCAGTGCGATGTCGTGGCTGCTGTTCATCCTGGTGGCGGCGCTCACCTGGCTGACCAACCGCGCCTTCCGGCCCAACGCCGGTGCAGGCGGTGCCCGATGAACTCGCAACGCCTCGCCCCCTGGGCTGCCTACGGGGTGGTCGGCATCGGCGCGCTGATCATGCTGGCGCCGTTCTATTTCATGTTCGTGTTGGCCACCCACTCGCGCACCGAGATCTTCAGCCTGCCGCCGCCCATGTTCTTCGGCGACGACTTCCTCAGCAACCTGAAGATCCTGACCGAGCGCCTGCCGTTCTGGCGCAACCTGGGCTGGAGCCTGTACGTGGCCGTGCTGTCCACCGTGCTGACCCTGCTGTTCTGCTCGATGGGCGGCTATGCCTTCGCGCTGTTCGACTTCAAGTACAAGAACGCGCTGTTCGGCCTGGTCATGGCCACCATGCTGCTGCCCTCGTTCATGAACATGATCCCCACCTTCATGATCATGGACGTGCTGGGCTGGATCGACCAGCCGCGGGCGCTCTACATCCCGGGCGCGGCCAGCGCGTTCGGCATTTTCCTGATGCGCCAGTTCGTGGCCTCGTCGATCCCGAAAGACCTGGTCGAGGCCGCTCGCATGGACGGCTGCAGTGAGCTGGGCATCTACTGGCGTATCGTGCTGCCGCTGCTGAAACCTGCGCTGGGCACGCTGGGGCTGATCACCTTCATCGCCAGCTGGAACAACTTCATCGGCCCGCTGATCGTCATGCGCTCGCCCGACATGTACACCTTGCCGCTGGCGTTGCGCAGCCTGCAAAGCCCCGTCAACACCGAGTGGGGCGCGCTGATGACCGGCTCGGCCATCGCCACGTTGCCGCTGGTGGTGCTGTTCGTGCTGTCGTCGCGGCAGCTGATCTCCGGCCTGACGGCCGGCGCCGTCAAGTAGCTGCGTCAGCCGATGCCCGGCCCGCCGGCCTCTGCCACACCCGTCACCACACCCGTCACCACCCCCGTCGCTACCCCCCCGTTCCCGTCCTCCGCCACCATGTACCAGCCCACCGAGCCGACCTTCCGATTCCCGCACGATTTCGTCTGGGGCGTGGCCACCAGTTCGTTCCAGATCGAGGGCGCCGCCCACGACGACGGCAAGGGCGAATCGATCTGGGACCGGTTCTGCCGCCAACCCGGCGCCATCGCCGACGCCAGCAACGGCGACACCGCCTGCGACCACGCCCACCGGCTGGACGCCGACCTCGACCTGATCGCCTCGCTGGGCGTCGACGCCTACCGCTTCTCGGTCTCGTGGCCACGGGTACAGCCGCTGGGCAGCGGCGCCTGGAACGAGGCCGGCCTGGCCTTCTACGAGCGTCTGGTCGACGGCCTGCTGGTCCGTGGCGTCAAGGCCTACCTGACGCTGAACCACTGGGATCTGCCGCAGGCCCTGCAGGACCAGGGCGGCTGGGCCTCGCGCGAGACGGTGCCGCGTTTCGTCGACTACGCGCTGGGCATCCACCAGCGGCTGGGCGACCGGCTGACCGCCATCACCACCCACAACGAGCCCTGGGTGGTGGCCAAGCTGGGCCACGAGGACGGCGTGTTCGCGCCCGGTCTGCGCAGCCGGGCGACGGCGATGCAGGTCTCGCACCACCTGCTGCTGAGCCACGGCCTGGCGCTGCAGGCGCTGCGGGCGGCGGGTTGCCGTGCGCAACTGGGCATCGTGCTGAACCTGTCGCCGATGCAGCCGGCTAGCAACTCTGCCGCCGACTTGGCCCGCACCCGGCTGGAAGACGGCCTGCTGCTGCGCTGGTACCTGGACCCGCTGTTCAACCGCAGCTATCCGCAAGACGTGCTGGATCACCTGGGCGCCGACGCGCCGCGTACCGAGCCGGGCGACCTGGCGGTGATTGGCACGGCGATGGACTTTCTCGGCATCAACTACTACTCGCGCACCGTGGTCAGTGCCGGTGAACCGTTCGACGTGTTGCGCAGCGGGCTGCCGGTCACCGAGATGGGCTGGGAGGTCTATCCCGAGGGCTTGACCGACCTGCTGCTGCGCCTGTACCGCGACTACACCGTGCCGCCGATTTTCGTCACCGAGAACGGCGGCGCGTTCAAGGACCAGTGCGTCGATGGCCAGGTGAACGACGCCGACCGCACCGATTACATCGCCAGCCACATCGCCGCGGTGGGGGCGGCTTTGGAGCAGGGCGTGCCGATGGCCGGCTACATGGTCTGGAGCCTGCTCGACAACTTCGAGTGGGCCTCGGGCTATGTCAAGCGCTTCGGCATCGTGCATGTCGACTACGCCACCCAGCAGCGCACGCCCAAGGCCAGCGCGCGCTGGTACCAGCGCTTTCTGCAACGGCAGCGCGCCGACCACGCAACGACGGCGCCAGCCGCGACGGGCCTTTGACATGGGCCAGGTTTCCCTGCGCGGCATCCGCAAGAGTTACGGCGCGGTCGACGTCATCAAGGGCATCGACCTTGATGTCGTCGACGGCGAGTTCCTGGTGTTCGTGGGGCCGTCGGGCTGCGGCAAGAGCACCACGCTGCGCATGATCGCGGGCCTGGAAAGCATCACCGGCGGTGACTTGCTGATCGACGGCCAGCGCGCCAACCAGCTGCGCCCGGCCGACCGCGGCGCGGCCATGGTGTTCCAGAGCTACGCGTTGTACCCGCACATGACGGTGGCCGAGAACATGGGCTTTGCGCTGAAGATGGCCGGCGTGGGCCGTGCCCAGCGCGACGAGCAGGTCGGCCGCGCGGCCGAGATCCTGCGCATCACCAAACTGCTGGGCCGCTACCCGAAAGCGCTGTCGGGCGGCGAGCGCCAGCGGGTGGCGATCGGCCGCGCGATCGTGCGCAAACCCAAGGTGTTCTTGTTCGATGAGCCGCTGTCCAATCTGGACGCCGCGCTGCGCGTGAACATGCGCATCGAGCTGAGCCGCCTGCACAAGGAACTGGGCACGACGATGATCTACGTGACCCACGACCAGGTCGAGGCCATGACCATGGGCGACCGCATCGCCGTGTTCAACCAGGGCTTGGTCGAGCAACTGGGCGCGCCGCTGGCGCTGTACAACCGGCCGGCCAATCGCTTCGTGGCCACCTTCCTGGGCGCGCCGCGCATCAATCTGGTCGATCGGCCAGCGGCCGGTGCACCCGCGCCGCACCAGGCGCTGTGGGCCGCGCTGATGGGCAGCGCACCGGCCAGTGCGCAGTGCATGGGCTTGCGGCCCGAGCACCTGCGGGTGGTGCCGGCCGGGCAGGGCGTGCCGGCCACCGTGGTGCTGGCCGAACACCTGGGTGATTCATCCATCCTGCACCTGCAGGTGGAGGGTGTGGCCGAGTGGCTGCATGCCAAGGTGGGCACCGAGCACGCCCGCGTGCGCCGAGAACTTGGGCAATGCAGGCGAGACTCATCAGGAGGTGGCGCATGACGCCGATCATTCCGACACGCTGGCGCATCTGACCACCAACAGCGGCATGCGCGTGGCGGACAACCAGAACAGTTTGCGCGCCGGCGAGCGAGGGCCCTCGCTGCTCGAAGATTTTGTGCTGCGCGAAAAGATCTTCCACTTCGATCACGAACGAATTCCCGAGCGGATCGTCCACGCGCGCGGCTCGGCAGCGCACGGGGTGTTTGAATGCACCACAGCGATCCCCGAGCTGACCAAGGCCTCGCTGTTCCAGAA
>JAYVDE010000559.1:0-3504 GCA_043749575.1 Burkholderiaceae bacterium
TGCGGTGTATGAGCCCTTCGGGCGGCCGTGCGGGCTCATGACCGGGGCCCATCATCGGCAGCGTCAGTCGGCTCGGGCCGATCCTGCACCGGGTCAGCCAGCCTGCGTCCTGGCAACACGGGCGCCGGCTTCAGGCTGCGCCACAGGCCGCGTGGCGCCATGCCCTGGCGCAACAGGCGGCCGGCCACCATGACCACGATCTTCGCGATGTCGACCACCGGTCGGAAATGGCTGGCGCGGGCATTCGCCGGGTAGCTGCCGGGGATGGCCACCGCCAGCGTCGTGTGACCTTGCCGTGCCGCTTCAATCAGGATCTCGCTTTCGAAGGTGAAGCGGCTGCCCTGCACCGCGGGCCCCAGGGCAATCTGCAGCAGCGGCCGCGGATAGACCCGAAAACCCGACTGCGAGTCGGCGATCGGGTGGCCCGCGGCCCATGAGATCCAGAAGCAGGCGAAACGGTTGGCGCGGTAGCGCGACGGCGGGAACTGCGTGCGGTCGTGCAGGCGCGAGCCGATCACGATGCTGGCGGGCTGGCCCAGCCACGCGGCGAGCAGGCCCGCAGCATCGGCCAGATCGTGCTGGCCGTCACCGTCGAGCGTGACCACGCAGCGTGCGCCCCGCGCCAGCGCATGGCCAAACGCGGTGCGCAGGCTGGCCGCCTTGCCCCGGTTGACGTCGTGGCGCAGCACGACCACCGGCAGGCCCAGCAGCTGGGCCGCGGTGTCGTCGCGCGAGGCATCGTCGACGACGATCACGCGGGGGCACAACGCCAGTGCGTCGAGCGCCAGACCTCGAATGGTCCGCGCCTCTTCGTAGGCGGGGATCACGATCCACACGCCATCCCAGGCCAGCGCCGCAGCCACGGCAGGGGTCGCGGCCATCGTCAGCGCAGCCCACCGTTGACGCCGATGACCTGGCCGGTGATGTAGCTCGCGGCGTCCGACGCGAGAAAGGCAACCAGCGCCGCCACCTCCTCGGGCCGGCCGGCGCGCCCGGCGGGCACCAGCGCCTTGATCCGGTCGGGGCTGAAGATTTTCTCGGCCATGCCGGTGTCGATGATGCCGGGTGCGACCGCATTCACGGTGATCCCGCGCCCGGCCAGTTCCAGCGCCAGTGACTTGGTCGCGCCGTGCAGTCCGGCCTTCGCCGCGGCATAGTTGGCCTGGCCGCGGTTGCCCATCTGTCCGGCGACCGAACTGATGTTGACGATGCGGCCCCAGCGGGTGCGCACCATTGGCAGCAGCAGCGGTTGGGTGACGCGGAAGAAGCCGTTCAGGTTGGTATCGATGACCTGGAGCCAGGTGCTGGCGTCCATGCCGGCCATCAAGGCATCGCGGTGCATGCCGGCGTTGTTGACCAGGATCTGGATCGGCCCGGCCGCGAGCAGCGACGCGACCGCCTCGCTGACCTGCGTTTCGTCAGCCAGGTCGAAGGCGACCGCGCTGGCCTGGCCACCGCCGGCGGCCAGTTCGGCAGCCAGTGCACGGGCCTGATCGATGCCGCGGTTGGCATGCACGATCACGTGGACCCCGTCGGCCGCCAGCGCGCGGCAGATGGCGGCACCGAGGCCGCCGCTGCCGCCGGTCACCAGCGCCCGCTTCGCCGTGAGAGGGTCGTTGCCGGTCATGGTGTGGCGGGGCCCGTGAAGGCCACCAGCAAGCGGCCACTGGCAATCGGCCGTTGGCCGCAGGCCACCTCGAAGCGGTACAGGCAGCCCGTATCGGCATGGCCTAGCCGCTCGGCGCGCACGTCCAAGGCCAGGCCATCGCGCGGGATGCAATCGGTGTGCAAGTGCATCTCGCTGAGCTTGGCAAGCATGCCGGCGCGCGGCGCGGCCGCAGGATCGAGCAGCGCGCCGTGCACGGCGGTGGCCTGCGCCGCGTATTCGACCGCCGCGATGGCCGGCACCGCGTTGTCGCGCAGCAGTGGATGGGCCGACCCCGGCGCCGCCGCCCTGCAGCGGATGTGTGTCGCATCCCATGCCACCACGGCGTCGAGCAGGCACATCGCACCGCGCTGGGGCACCAGGCGCTCGATGTCGGCACGGGCCAGCGTCATGCGCCCGCCCGGTCCAAGCGCCGCAGGCCGAGCATCTGGCGGCCTAGCGTCAGCTGCAAAACCGCACCGGCGCCGGCCTCCAGCAAGCCAAGCGCGGCCAGCGCACGGGCGCTGCTGTGGCCACACCACCGGGCTGGCAGCCAGCCAGGCAGCGGCGTGGCTGGCGCCTCACCCGCCGGTCCGAGTTCGAGTTCGAGTTCGAACGAAGCCAGCGCCGGCACCTGCCCGTCGCCGGCAGGGGCGCTGAGGATCCACGCCGTCGCGGTGGCTTCGGTGACCGGCAACAGCTCGTCGATCGGCGAGCCCATCGCCGGGTCGTAACAGGCCAGCAGCACGGGCTGGCGCATGACCGTGGCCTCGCTGACCGCACACAGCAAGCCGCTGGCGAAGCTCTCCAGACCCAGGCTGACGACGGTGGCCGATTGGCGGTTGCGCGAGGCGATCGAGAAATAGCCGGCCGGCGCGTTGTGCACCGAGTTCGTGAACAGCAGCGGTGAGAGTTGCCGCGTGTTGACCAGCGACTCCAGCATCTGCTGGCAGACATCGCCGGTGCCTTCGTCGGTGGCAAACACCGAGCGCAGCGTCTCGACCGGGAAGGGGCTGGTCTGCAGGGCCTGTTCGATGCAGGCCAGCGCCAGCCGAACGACGGCGCTCGCGCGCCGTCGTTCATTGGCTGGCAGCATCGCTGGGGCGGGCAGCACCAGCGCGGCGGTTGGTGGCGGCTGTCCACTCCGGCAGGCCGCGCGAAGGTCGGCCAGCGAGGCCAGGCCGGGGGCCAGGACGCCGACGGCGTGAAGGTCGAAGCGCAGTCTGCTCACAGGCTCTCAATCCGAAAGGCTGAAGATCAGCGCGCAGTTGCTGCCGCCGAAACCGAAATTGTTGCTCATTGCATGGCGCAGTGGCGCGGCACACGGCGCCCGGACCAGGGCCAGCGGCAATGCCGGGTCGGGTTGATCGAGATTGGCCGACGGCGGCAAGGCCTGCCGCGCCAGCGCCTGGGTGGTGATGATGGCCTCGACGATGCCGGCCGCGCCCAGGGTGTGGCCGGTGACGCCCTTGGTCGACGAGACCGGTACGCCCTGTTCGCCGAACACCGCGACGAGCGCGGCCGCCTCTGAACGGTCGTTGGCCGGCGTGGCCGTGCCGTGGGCATTGACGTAACCGATGTCGGCCGGTGCGAGCCGGGCTGCCGCCAACGCCATGCGCATCGCATCCTGCGCGCCCAGCCCTTGTGGATGCGGCGTCGACAGGTGCCAGGCGTCGCTGGATTCGCCGCCGCCGACGAAGGACACCGCCGCCGGCGCGCGACCGAGCAGCACGAAGCCGGCCGCCTCGCCGATCGAGATACCGTTGCGCGCAACGTCAAAAGGCCGGCACAGGCCAGCCGACAACAGTTGCAGGGCATCGAAGCCGTGCAGGGTCGACAGGCACAGGCTGTCGACCCCG
>JAYVDE010000560.1:0-9466 GCA_043749575.1 Burkholderiaceae bacterium
GAGAGTCGCACGGCCGAGCTTCGTGTTCAAGTGGGGCGGCTGCCGGTCGCTGCCGCGGTGATCGAGTCGCTGGCGCTGCTGACGCGGCACACGCCGGTGGCCGTTTACACCGACAGCGAGTACGTGAAAAACGGCATCACGACCTGGATCCACGGCTGGAAAAAACGCGGCTGGAAAACCGCGGACAACAAGCCGGTGAAGAACATTGAGCTGTGGCAGAAGCTGGACGCGCTGGTCGCCTCGCACGAGGTGCAATGGCACTGGGTGCGTGGCCATACCGGCGATCCGGGCAACGAGCGCGCCGATGCGCTGGCCAACCGCGGCGTGGCGTCGTTGCGCGCGGGCTGACCCCGGCATCTCGTTGCCTGGCCACTGGCCCCGCACAACGGCGGGTCAAACACAGCTCGTTACAGTCTAGGGTTGATCGGATTCATGGCTCGATGAAGAAACTACACAGCGTGATTGTCGTGTTGGCACTGGCCAGCGCCCTCGGCGCCGCTTGGTGGTTGCAGAACCGGCCAGTTGCGGCTGGCGCTGTCATGGCGGACAAGAGCGCCTCGGCGTCTGCCGCGGGGGCTGGCGCCGGGCGCACCGGCAGCCCGGCGGGTCCGGCAGGTCCGGCAGGTCCGATCGCGGTCGAGGTCGGCAAGGTCGAACGCCTGCGGCTCGAAGACGACGCCCAAGCGGTCGGCACCCTGGTCTCGAACCAGAGCGTGGTGCTGCGGCCCGAGGTCAGCGGGCGCATCGTCGCGCTGGGTTTCGCCGACGGCCAGCGGGTCAAGCGCGGCCAGTGGCTGGTGCAGCTCGACGACAGCCTGCAGCAGGCGCAGTTGCGCCAGGCCGAAGCCCAGGCCGGCAGCGCCAGCGCCATCCTGCAGCGCAGCCGCGAGCTGGTGGCGCAGGGCTTCGTCAGCCGGAGCGTGGTCGACCAGAACGCGGCGGCGCTGGAGGTCGCCACGGCCCAGGTGGCGCTGGTGCAGGCCCAGCTCGGCCGCATGAGGATCGTGGCGCCCTTCGACGGGGTATCGGGCATCCGCCAGGTCAACATCGGCGATTACGTCAAGGACGGCGCCGACCTGGTCAACATCGACGACATCGCCTCGGTGTGGGTCGATTTCCGCCTGCCCGAGCGCTTTCTCAGCCGAGTCAAGCCCGGCCAGGACGTCGAGATCCTGCTCGACGCGCTGCCCGGCCGGCCGCTGAAAGCGGTCATTGGTGCGCTCGATTCGCAGCTCGACGCCAACGGCCGGGCCGTGCGTGTGCGCGCCCGCCTGGCCAACCCCGGTGGCTTGCTGCGCAGCGGCATGTTTGCCCGCGCCCGGGTGGTGTTCGCGGTGCGCGAGGCCGCGCTGGTGGTGCCCGAAGAAGCGCTGGTGCCGCTGGGCGACAAGCAGTACGTCATCAAGGTGGTGGCCGGCGCCGGTGGCGCCCAGCTGTCGCAGCGCATCGAAGCCCGGCTGGGCCAGCGCGCCAAGGGCAAGGTCGAGTTGTTGGCCGGTGTCGAAGAAGGCGACCTGGTGGTGCTGGCCGGCCAGTCGCGCTTGATGCGCGGTGACGCCTTGGCCGTGCGGGTGGTCGACATCAACCGGCCCGGCGGCGCGGCGCGCGGTGCATCGGCACCTGGCGGGGTGGCGTCAGGGGCGGCATTGTTGCCCGCCAGCGCGCCAGCGGGCGCAGCGCCCACCGAGGCCGCTGGCGCCGGCTCGGCGCAGCGCCGGGCGGCAGCGGCCGTCTGACCGCAGTCCCCCTGAAAGCCTGAGCCATGAAGCTGAGCGAAATCTCCGTCCGCCGGCCGGTGCTGGCCACCGTGTTGTCGCTGTTGATTGTGCTGGTCGGCCTGGTGTCGTTCAACCGCCTGGTGGTGCGCGAGTACCCGCGCATTGACGAGCCGGTGGTCAACGTCAGCACGCGGCTGATCGGTGCCTCGTCGGAGGTCATCGAGTCGCAGGTGACCAAGCCGCTGGAAGACTCGATCGCCGGCATCGAGGGCGTGGACATCATCAGCTCGATCTCGCGAGCCGAGCAGAGCCAGATCACGGTGCGCTTCAAGCTGGAGAAAAACCCCGACAACGCCGCCGCCGACGTGCGCGACCGGGTCTCGCGGGTGCGCGGGCGGCTGCCCGCCGCGGTCGACGAGCCCATCATCGCCAAGGTCGAGGCCGACGCCACGCCGACGATCTGGCTGGCTTACACCAGCGACACGCTGTCGCCGCTGGAACTCACCGACCTGATCAACCGCATCGTCAAGCCGCGGCTGCAGACGGTGGC
Organism: Burkholderiaceae bacterium; assembly: GCA_043749575.1. Lineage (GTDB taxonomy): Bacteria > Pseudomonadota > Gammaproteobacteria > Burkholderiales > Burkholderiaceae_C > Pseudaquabacterium. The sequence continues at coordinate 2,269 of JAYVDE010000560.1, forward strand.
CGGCGTCGCCGACATCCAAGTCGGCGGCGACCGGGCCTACTCGATGCGGCTGTGGCTCGATGCCGACAAGCTGGCCGCCTACCGCCTGACGGTGCAGGACGTCGAAGACGCGTTGCGCAAGCAGAACCTGGAAGTGCCGGCCGGGCGCATCGAGAGCCAGCAGCGCGAGTTCAACGTCACCGCGCGCACCGACCTCAACACCGTGGCGCAGTTCAACGAGGTCGCGCTGCGCACCGCCAACGGCTACACCGTGCGTTTGCGCGACGTGGCGCGGGTCGAAGAAGCCGCGGCCAATGAGCGCTCGCGGGTGCGGCTGAACGGCGTGCCGTCGATCTCGACCGGCGTGGTCCGCAACGCCACCGCCAACCCGTTGGAGGTGGCCGCCGGGGTGCGCGCGATCATGCCGCAGATCCAGCGCGACCTGCCCGCATCGGTCACGGTGGTGCAGGCCAACGACAACTCGGTGTTCATCGACCGCTCGATCAAGGCGGTCTACAAGACCGTGCTCGAGGCGGTGCTGCTGGTGGCCTTGGTGGTCTTCGTCTTTTTGCGCACGCTGCGGGCGTCGATCATCCCGCTGGTCACCATCCCGGTCAGCCTGGTCGGCTCGTTTGCGCTGATCGCGCTGGCCGGCTTCACCATCAACACGCTGACCCTGCTGGCGCTGGTGCTGGCGATCGGCCTGGTGGTCGACGACGCGATCGTGGTGTTGGAGAACATCTTCCGCCACATCGAGGACGGGTTGGCGCCGTTCCAGGCCGCGATCAAGGGCATCCGCGAGATCAGTTTCGCGGTCATCGCGATGACGCTGACGCTGGCTGCGGTGTTTGCGCCGCTGGCTTTTACACCCGGGCGCACCGGGCGCTTGTTCGGTGAATTTGCCTTGACGCTGGCCGGCGCGGTGGTGGTCTCGGGCTTTGTTGCGCTGACGCTGACACCGATGATGTGCAGCAAATTGCTGCGCCACAACCCGGCGCCCAATCGCTTCGACCGCGGCATGGAACGTCTGCTGATCGGCCTGACCCGGGGTTACCGGGGTGCGCTGGCCTGGGTGCTGGGCCAGCGCTGGGTGGTGCTGGTGGTGATGGCGGTCTCGGCCGGTGCCAGCGGCTGGCTCTACACCACCACCAAGTCGGAACTGGCGCCGATGGAAGACCGCGGCGTGATCATCATGCCGGTGCGTGCGCCCGACGGCGCCACGCTGGCCTTCACTGCCCGCTACCTTGACGCGATCGACACCATCGCCGCCAGTTACCCCGAGTTCGACCGCCGCTTCATGTTCATGGGCGGCGGCCAGGTCTCGCAGGGCACGGCGCTGTTTCGCACCGTCGACTGGACCGAGCGCAGCCGCAGCACCCAAGCGCTGGCGCGCGACCTGCTGCCCAAAATGAGCGGTCTGCCGGGCGTCACCGCCTTTCCGATCACGCCGCCCAGCCTGGGCCAGGGCTTCCGCTCGCGGCCGCTGGAGTACGTGGTCCAGACCAGCGACAGCTATGCCAACCTGGCCCGGGTGGCGCAACAGATGCTGGCCGAGATGGCGAAGAACCCCGGCATCGTGCAGCCCGACATCGACCTGCAGCTCAACAAGCCCGAGATCTTCATGGAGGTCGACCGCAACCGCGCCGCTGACATGGGCGTCAATGTCGATGCGGTGGCCCGCACCGTCGAGACCATGCTGGGCGGCCGCGCGGTCACCCGTTACAAACGCGACGCCGACCAGTTCGACGTGATCGTGCAGACCGAGAGCCGCGGCCGCACTGCGCCCGAGGACATCGAGCGACTGTTCGTGCGGGGCCGCAACGACACCATGGTGCCGCTGTCGTCGCTGGTGAAGGTCCGTGAGGCGGTGAGCCCACGCGAGCTGAACCACTTCAACCAGCGCCGCTCGGTGTCGATCACCGCCAACTTGGCGCCGGGTTATTCGCTGGGCGAGGCACTGGCCTTCATGGACCAGGCCGCCGCCCGCGTATTGCCTTCGGGCTACGTGACCGAGTTGAACGGCGTCAGCCGCGAGTTCCGCTCGTCGGCGGGCGCCTTGGGCCTGGTGTTCGTGCTGGCGCTGCTGTTCATCTTCCTGGTGCTGGCGGCGCAGTTCGAGAGCTTCATCGACCCGTTCGTGATCTTGATTGCGGTGCCCTTGTCGATGGTCGGTGCACTGGCCGCGCTGAACCTGGCTGGCGGCACGCTCAACGTCTATTCGCAGATCGGCCTGATCACGCTGGTCGGCCTGATCAGCAAACACGGCATCCTGATCGTCGAGTTCAGCAACCAGCTGCGCCAGCAAGGCAAGCCGGTGCGCGAGGCGGTGCTGGAGGCCTCGGCGCAGCGTCTGCGGCCGATCCTGATGACCACCGGCGCGATGGTGCTGGGTGCGCTGCCGCTGGCGCTGGCCACCGGCGCCGGCGCCGAGAGCCGGCAGCAGATCGGCTGGGTCATCGTCGGTGGCATGAGCCTGGGCACGCTGCTGACGATCTTCGTCGTGCCCACCGTCTACACGCTGCTGGCCCGCCGCCGCATCCCGGGCGAGATCACCACGCCCGAGGCGCCCGAATCGCCCGATGGCCATGCCGAGGTGGTGCCAGTCAAGTAACGGGATCGGGGCTGTCTGGCGCCTGCCGGCGTAAAAATCAAACCAGGCCGTTGAACGGCATCACGTCGACCAAGTCGCCGGCGGCTACATCGCCTTGACCGTGGTGCAGCACCACCATGCCGTTGGCTTCGCTCATGCTGCGCAGGATGCCCGAGCCTTGCGCACCGGTGATGCGCACCGTCCAGCGGCCGTCTGCGGCCTGACTGACGATGCCGCGCTGGTATTCAGTGCGACCGGGCTTCTTGCGCAACGGCGCTTCGCTGACCGCGCGCAGTAGCGGCAAGGGCTGCGGCGTGGCGCCGCTCATGGCCAGCAAGGCGTCGCGCACGAAGGCATAAAAGGTCACCATCACCGCCACCGGATTGCCAGGCAGGCCGAACAGGATGGCCTCCTTGCCGGAGTCGTCGATCCGCCCGTCCTTGCCGATCTGGCCGCCGATGCGGCCAATGGCCATCGGCCGCCCCGGCCGCATGGCGATCGTCCAGAACAGCACCTCACCCAATTCGCGCATGACCTGCTTGGTGTGGTCGGCCTCGCCGACGCTGACCCCGCCCGAGGTGATCACCGCATCGGCGCTGGCCGCCGCCTGGCTGAAAGCGGCTTTCAGCGCGGCGGGATCGTCGGCCACCACGCCGAGATCGATCAGCTCGACGCCCAGCCGGCTGAGCATGCCCCACAGCGTGTAGCGGTTGCTGTCGTAGACACAACCCGGGTCCAGTGGCTGGCCGATCGAGCGCAATTCGTCGCCGGTGGAGAAAAACGCCACCCGCAGCCGGCGGAACACCGGTACCTCGGCCTGGCCCAGCGAGGCCAACAGGCCCAGGTCGGCCGGGCTCAGCAATCGGCCGGCTTTCAAGGCCGGCTCGCCAAGCGCCAAGTCTTCACCGTGCAGGCGGCGGTTGTCGCCGGCTCTGACGATGCTGGCCGCGATGCGAATGCGGCCGTCGGCTAGCGTTGTCGTGAACTCTTGCGGCACCACCGTGTCCAGGCCCGTGGGCATCACCGCGCCGGTCATGATGCGCAGGCCCTGGCCCGCCGGCACCGTGCCGCTGAAGGGCTGGCCGGCATAAGCGGTGCCGGCGATGCTGATCAAGGTGTCGCCAGCGCTGGCCAGGTCGGTTGCCCGCAGCGCGTAGCCGTCCATCGCCGAGTTGTCGTGCGCGGGCACGTCGCTGGCCGAGACGATGTCGCGCGCAAGCACCCGGCCCAGCGCACTGCGCAGCGCCAGGCTTTCCACCGCCTGCACCCGCGGCACCAGCCGGGCGATGAAGGCTTGCGCCTGCGCCACCGGCAAGGCGTTGGGGTCGTAGCCGGCGACGCAGGAGGCGATGTGTTCGAGGCTTTGCATGGGGCAACGGTGCAAGGCGCTTTCAGCCGCCGATGTAGTGCATCTCGATCCGCCGCTCGCCGCCGGCCATCGCCGCGGGCATGGCGGCGCGCAGTTCGGAATAGCGGTCATCGCGGCCAGCCCACACCGCCGCCAGCGCGCTGGTGATGTCGGCGTCGGAGGCGCCGTTGCGCAGCAGCGTGCGCAGGTCGTGGCCGCGGCTGGCAAACAGGCAGAGGAACAGCTTGCCCTCGGTGGACAAGCGGGCGCGGTTGCAATCGTGGCAAAAGGCTTGGGTGACGCTGGAGATCAGGCCGATCTCGCCGCCGCCGTCGGCATAACGCCAGCGCTCAGCGGTCTCGCCGGCAACGCTGGGGGCTAGCGGCGTCATTGGCCATTCGGCCTGCAGCAGTTTCAACACCTCGGCCGAGGGCAGCACCTCGTCCATGCGCCAGCCGTTGCTGGCGCCGACGTCCATGTACTCGATGAAGCGCAGCACGATGCGGCCGTCGAAGTGGTCGCGGAAGTAGCGCGCCATCGGCACGATCTCCTGTTCGTTGGTGCCGCGCTTGACGACCATGTTGACCTTGATCGGTGCCAGCCCGGCGCGGTGCGCGGCGGCGATGCCGGCCAGCACCTTGGCCACCGGGAAATCGACGTCGTTCATGCGGCGGAAGACCGCGTCGTCCAGCCCGTCCAGGCTGACGGTGACACGCCGCAGGCCGGCGTCCTTCAGCGCCTGGGCCTTCTGCGCCAGCACCGAGCCGTTGGTGGTCAGCGTGATGTCCAGCGGCGCGCCCTCGGGTGTGCGCAGCGTGGCCAGTTGCGCCACCAGTGCTTCGAGGCCACGGCGCAGCAGCGGCTCGCCGCCAGTCAAGCGGATCTTCTGCACACCATGGGCCACGAAGATGCGCGCCAGGCGACTGATCTCCTCGAAGCTCAGCAAGCTGGTCTGCGGCAGGAACACATAGTCCCGGTCGAAAGTCTCCTTGGGCATGCAATAGCTGCAGCGGAAGTTGCAGCGGTCGGTGACCGAGATGCGCAGGTCGCGCAGCGGCCGGCCCAGGGCATCGGCCAGCAGGCCGGTGGCCGGGATAGCCAACGCGGGAATGGCCGGCACCGCTGCGGCGTAGCGCAGGTCGGCCAGCGGAATGACGGTTTCGCCCATAAGCGTTTGATTGTGCCGTGCCGGCCCGGCCTTGGCAGCGGCGGGGTGGCCGCCGGGGTTGCTGCCGATATCGCCGCCGATGTCGCCGCCGGTATCACCACCGGTATGTTTACCGGTCCTACCTCCGGAATTACCACCGGTACTAGCACCGGTATCGCCACCGGTGTTGCCGCCGATGTCGGCCAGCGGCGCCCCGGCCAGCGCTGAGATCAGCGGGCGATTGGCCGCTGCGGCACGGCCGCGGTCAGGTCGGCCCGGCGGGCACCGGTGAAGCGGCGCGCCCAGTACGACTCGCGCATGTCCTCGATGCGCACCTCGCTGCCGCTGCGCGGCGCGTGGATGAACTTGTCGTCGCCGACGTAGATGCCGACGTGCGAGAAGGTGCGTTTCATGGTGTTGAAGAACACCAGATCACCGGGCCTCAACTCGGCCCGGTTGATCGCCAGCAGCACCGCGCTGCGGGCCTGCTCGTCGGCACGGCGGGGCAGCGCCAGGCCGATGCTGTTCTCGAAGATGTGGCGGGTGAAACCGCTGCAATCGAAGCCGGTTTCCTCGGTACTGCCGCCGCGCACATAAGGCACGCCGAGGAAGTTCATCGCCGACATCACCAGGTCGGACGCGGTGTCGCGCACCGAATTGCGCACCGAATCAACCAGTGCCGACGAGGCCAGCGGCCGCAACAGGCCACGCTCGCCCAGCAAGTTCATGATCGGGTCGATCAGTGGATTGCCCGCATTGCCCGCGGCCACCGATGGCGTGGCGCCGCCCTGGGGCCCGGCGCTGACCGCCTCCGGTGCGCCATGCGCGCAGAGCGACGCCACCAGCTGCCAGGCGGCGGACAGACGTCTGGCAGCGAAAAAGTGCACATCCATGGGGCGCAGAGGATAGCACCCCGAAATAGGGGGGGGCGGCGCTGCGCGGGCGCAACCGACGGCTGACCTGGCGACGCACCAGCCGACCGCCACCTGGGCGGGGCGCCGGGCTGTCACCGTAGAGTCAGTGTGTTGTCAGTGCCAGGCCGTGCAATGCGAGCCGAGCCGAGCCGAGCCGAGCCGACCCGTGTCGTCACCGGCACCGCCACCCGACCCCACCGCGCCCGCAGGAGACTCACCTTGAACGACTATGCAGCGTTTCACCGCCGCTCCATCGAAGACCGCGACGGCTTCTGGCGCGAGCAGGCCGAGCTGATCGACTGGCAGACGCCGTTCGGCCAGGTCAGCGTCTACGACAAGCCGCCGTTCGCCAAGTGGTTTGTTGGCGGGCGTACCAACCTGTGCCACAACGCGGTCGACCGCCACCTGGCAGACCGCGCCGACCAGCCGGCGCTGATCTGGGTCTCGACCGAGGTCAACCAGGAGATTGTCTACAGCTTTCGCCAGTTGCATGACGAGGTGCAGCGCATGGCCGCGGTGTTGCTGGCGCTGGGCGTCCAGCAAGGCGACCGGGTGTTGATCTACCTGCCGATGACCGCTGAGGCCGCGTTTGCGATGCTGGCCTGCGCGCGCATCGGCGCCATCCATTCGGTGGTGTTCGGCGGTTTTGCCAGCCACAGCCTGGCCCAACGGATCGACGACGCCACGCCCACCGTCATCGTCAGCACCGATGCCGGCAGCCGGGGCGGCAAGGTGGTGGCCTACAAACCACTGCTCGACGCGGCGATCAAGCTGGCCAGCCACCAGCCGGCCCGCGTGCTGATGATCGACCGCGGCCTGGCCGACTTCAAGCGCGTGGCCGGCCGCGATGTCGACTACGCCGCGCTGCGCCGCGAGGTGCAGGGCCAGGTGGTGCCTTGCGTCTGGCTTGAATCGAACGAGCCCAGCTACACGCTCTACACCTCGGGCACCACCGGCACACCCAAGGGCGTGCAGCGCGACACCGGCGGCTACGCGGTGGCGCTGGCGGCGTCGATGAAGAACATCTTCCAAGCCCGGCCGGGCGAAACCTTCTTCTGCACCAGCGACATCGGCTGGGTGGTCGGGCATTCGTACATCGTCTACGGCCCGCTGATCGGCGGCATGGCCACGATCATGTACGAGGGCACGCCGGTGAAACCCGATGCCGGCGTGCTGTGGCGGCTGGTCGAGCGCTACAAGGCCAGCGTGATGTTCTCGGC
>JAYVDE010000561.1:0-9466 GCA_043749575.1 Burkholderiaceae bacterium
CGGCCTGTTGAACCCGCCCAACATGGGCATCTACAACGTCAGCAAGCACGCGGTGGTGTCGCTCAGCGAAACGCTGTATCAAGACCTGGCGCTGGTCACAGACCAAGTGCATGCCCATGTGCTGTGTCCGTTTTTTGTGCCCACCGGCATCAGCAGCAGCCAGCGCAACCGGCCGGCCGAGGTCAGCGATGGCGATGCCGCGCCCAGCCGCAGCCAGCTGATCGGCAAGGCGATGGGTGACAAGGCGGTGGCCAGCGGCAAGGTCAGTGCCGCCGACGTGGCGGCCAAGGTGTTTGCGGCGATGCGTGACCGCCAGTTCTACATCTACAGCCACCCACGCGCGCTGGGCTCGGTGCAGACCCGGCTGGAAGACGTGGTGGGCATGCGCAACCCGACCGATCCGTTCGCCGCCAAGCCGGAGTTGGGGCAGCAGTTGCGTGCGGCCTTGCGCGGCGGCTGAGCGCAGGTTTCTGGCTCGCGCGGCTGTCGTTCTACCGGCTGCTCGACAAGAGATCGGTCATTCGTGGGGCGACGGGCCTGCGCCACGGCGGTGACGGCGGTGCGACCCTGGAACATGCACGCCGGTTGACTTGGCCGTCGCCGGCAAAGCCGACTGGGCCAGATCTTTCAGGATGCCGCAGTGCGCGGCATCGCCCACCCCGTCGCACTGTTCACGAAGCGCTATCAGGTCTTTTTCCAGCTGCTTCAGCTGTCGAATCCGCGTCGCGACATGGCCGATGTGTTCGTCGAGCTGCGCGTTGACTTCGCCACACTCGGCCTGCGGCGCGTCCTTGAAACGCAGCAGGACGCGGATCTCGTCCAGCGCCATGTCCAGTGATCGGCAATGGCGCACGAAGGCCAGCCGCTCGACCTGCTCGGGCGCGTAGATGCGGTAGTTGCCGTCGCTGCGCGGTGCGGGCGGCAGCAGGCCTTCGCGCTCGTAGTAGCGGATGGTCTCGACAGGGGTCTGCGTCGCCACCGCCAGTTCACCGATTTTCATCGCCATGCCTCTGCGCTCGACCCGAGCTCATCGCTTTGATCGTAAGCGCTTGACTCTGGATCGGCTACAGGGTTTCCAATCCTGGCATCGAGACTTGAAAGCCCGCCATGAGCGATTCCTGCGGCAGCCACGGCTGCGCCGCCCCAGCCGCCAGCCCAAGCCCGACCTACCGCCGCGTGCTGTGGGCGGCGCTGATCATCAACGCCGCCATGTTCGCCGTCGAGCTGGTGGGCGGTCTGCGGGCCGGATCGGTCTCACTGCTTGCCGACGCCGTCGACTTTTTCGGCGATGCGGCCAATTACGCCATCTCGCTGCTGGTGCTGGGCATGGCGCTGCAGTGGCGCGCGCGGGCGGCGCTGCTCAAGGGGCTGAGCATGGCCGCCTTCGGTGTTTTCGTTCTCGGCCGTGCGGCTTGGTTGGCCGCCGCCGGCACCGTGCCCGAGCCGCTGACGATGGGCGTGATCGGCGCCTTAGCGCTGCTCGCCAACGTGTCGGTTGCCGCCATGCTCTACGCTTGGCGCGAGGGCGATGCCAACAGGCGATCGGTGTGGTTGTGCAGCCGCAATGACGCCATCGGCAACCTGGCCGTGATGGCCGCCGCACTCGGCGTGTCCGGCACCGGCAGCGGCTGGCCGGACCTGGCCGTCGCCGCGGTGATGGGCCTGCTGGCCCTGACGGCCGCGCGCGCCGTGATCCAACAGGCCTGGGCAGAACTGCGCCCCGTGCCAGCGCTCGCTTGACGCGACACCTCAGCGCCCGGCTGCCTTGTTGATCGCGCTGCAAACCCTGTTGCCGCTAGAAACTTGCCTGTGCGCCGCCGCCTCGCCATCGTCCTGCTCGCCTTGCTGCCGCTCCAATTTAGCTGGGCGGCCGTGGCGTCGTACTGCGGGCATGAAACGCAGGCCGCCACCGGACATTTTGGTCACCACGGACACCCGCAGCACGCCGATGCCCCTGTCGATGTCACACCGCTTGTCGATCCGCAGGCCGCGGGGGACAACACGTCGGGCGCCCTGGATGTCGATTGCAGTCACTGCCACGGTCACTGCAGCGCCCTGTTGACGCCGTCGGCCGAAGTGAATCAGCGGTTGAGGTCCGCTGTGAGCTTTCGGGGCCATCGCCTGCTGCTGGCCGCTGGCGACGGGCCGCCCGATGGCGCCCCGATCCACTACGAGCGCCACCGCCCCGAGCAGGCCACGCTGTACCGTCTGGTTCAGCAGCACCCCGAGACCCTCTTCGCGCAGGCCGAAGTCGCCGCTGGCGCCGATCTGCCACCGTGCGTCAAGGACGGGCTCGACGCCTTCCTCGAATGCGCCATCCTGGCCAACGGCTTCCTGCGGCCGCGCTGCGCAGACTGCGGGCACGTCACGCTGGTCGCCTTCTCCTGCAAGCGGCGCGGTCTCTGCCCGTCGTGCGGTGCCCGTCGCATGGCACAGACGGCGGCGCACCTGGCCCGCCACGTCATCCTCTACCTACCGCTGCTGCTGATGGAGCAGTTTGACCGCAAGCGGCAAGGCCAGATCGACCGCTTGCTGCAGCCCGCTCCAGGCAGCGCGCGCAACGATGCCGAGCGCGGCCTCACCGTCGATGCGCTGGTCCAACTGGGCGCTGCGGCCACCTCGGCATGGCAGTGGGATTCGTACGCAGCGCCCACACCCTGAGCGTCGCCCGTCTGGGCTGGCGCAACCCGGCACGCCAATCCCTGTGCGGCGGAATACACCGCAGTCGCCAGGCGTCACATCCCTAATCACAATGATGAGGCCCGTGGGACGCGCCCGTAGAGTCAAGTTGCTTTCAGGAGACTGTCATGCAGCAAACCACCACCGCCGTGCTGGCGGCCATTGCCCTGCTGGCCGGTTGCGCCAGCAACCCGGTGATCCCCATCAACGCGCCCGGCCTGTCGGTGCCGGCTGGCACCAGCCCGCACCCGGCTGCCGCCACCGATCTGGCCAGCGCGCGCCAGTTTGCGCTTCAGGTGCGTGCGGTCTACCGCAGCGAGATGGCCAACCAGGTCGATGCCGGGCAACGGCTGAACTCGGGCCTGCTGATCCTGGGCGCCGGCATCGTCGGCCTGGCCACCGGCGGTGCGCACCGCGATGCGATCCTGGGTGGCTCGCTGATCGGCGGTACTGCTTACACGCTGGGCACGATCAACCTCGACAAGCGCCGGCTGCAGGTGCTGTCGGCCGGCGTCAAAGCGTTGGATTGCGCCACCGCATCGGTGCTGCCAATGGACCTGGGGGTCGACCGGCAAGAAGCGCTGGTCAAGGCCAGCCAAGACCTGCGCGAAGCGATCAAGGCCGCCAACCGCGACGGCGCGCTGGTGCGCAATGAGCTGCTGCTGGAGGGCAACTCGGTCGAGCTCGAAGTGGTGGCTGCGCGCGCCGCGCTGGCCCAGCTGGAAGCCGCGCTGATCGAGGCCGGCAAGAGCCTGCGTGCAACCCACAAATTGAAGGACGACATTGCCGCCGCAGGCAAGCGGCTGCAGCAAACCGTGCTGGAGATCACCCAGAAAGTTGACGCCGCGATGATCGACATGCTGGTTGATCTGTCGGCGATCCCGCAGCTGGTCGGTGGGCTGGGCGGGTTTGCCAGCCAGTTTGCGCCCGGTGCCGGCATCGACAAGATGATCGGCAAAGGCTTTGGCGACTACAAGGCCGCCGCCGACAAGAAGGCAGCCGACGCTGCCGATGCCGCTGCCAAAGGCCTGTCCATCGCCCGAACCGCCGCCCCGGGCCTGAAGAAGGCGATGGACCAACTGACCTTGAGCAGCGCCGAGCTGGCCCGTACCGCCGAGGCCGCCAACGACTTGGTCGCCGGTGTGAACGGGGCGGCGGTGGCTGAAGCCCTCAAAGCCTGCAATGTGGCCGGCGTGACGACGCCGATAGCGCTGGTGCCGGGCGCGCTCAACTTCACGGCCGGGGTGGCGGCTGCCAAAGGCTTTGCCATCGAGGGCGGCACCAAGCCCTACAGCGTGCGCTGGCTCGATGCCGCGCCCGACGCGCTGACGATCAGCTTCGACGGCGGCTTCGGCGACACCGCGCAAGTCAAGCAGGGCGCGGCCAACCTCGGGCCCGGCAGCTACCAGGCGCTGGTCAGCGATGCGTCCAGCCCACGGCGTAACCAGCAGCTTACCGTGACGGTGGACGGCGCCGCTGCCGCCCCGGCCGTCGCGCCACCGCCGATCATGGTGCCGATCACTCCGCCGATCAAAACACCTGCGCCAGCGCCAGGCGTCAAAGCCGGCGCGCCACCACCGGTCATCACCACGCCCGGCACCGCCACCGGCCAGCTGCCGGCGCCCACGCTGGAGATGCTGGCGCAGTCGTTCAAGTTGATGGGCCCGCTCCAAGCCGCGCCCAATCTCAAGCTGGCCGTGGCCGACGCCCGGGTGGGGAGCGGTGGCAAGACGGTCGAGGTGACGGTCTCGTGCACACCCGCCGCACCAGCCACCCGGCTCATGCTGTCCCAGGCCCGGGCGGCGTTGTTTTCGGGCGGGCCCAAGCTGGTCGACTTGCGCAACCGGCTTAAAGCCAGCAACCTGCTGGACGATGGATTGACGCAGATCGTCTTCGTGCCAGCGGTGCTGAACTGCATTGCGGAGCAATGACATGGCCAGCGCCAGGCCCAAGGCCAAAGCGCCGGCCAAGCCGCCGGCCAGCACCGCGCCCAGCCCCATGCCCAGCACCGCCCAGCAGCGGCGCGACTGGTCGGCGCGCACCGAGCAATCGTCGCTGCGCCTGTCGCCGGCCCTGCTGGCCCAGGCCCAGGCCAACAGTCTGGCATTGGTCGACACCAGCCTGCTGGCGCTGTTGGCCAATGAGCTGGCGTTGACCCGCGGCCCCGAGTTGACCCTGGCCTACCGCAGCGTGGTGATGGTCAGCGCCGGCTTCAAGAAGACGCAGCAGCAAGGCAGCCCCCGGCTGACGCTGGCGCCTTGTGTGGTGTTCATCGTGCGCCGCAAATGGAAGCCCGGACAGTCGGCATCCCGCCCGGCGCAAGACCTGCCACGCTGGCTGGTGGCCTACGCCGATCAGGACGGTGAGCGCCTGCCGTTTGCGCTGCCCACCGACGTGCAGGAAGAGACCGCCTTCATCGGCGCGGTGGCGCAAGGCCACGGCGCCACCTGGACCGAGCCCCCGGGGCGGCCGTGGGAGATCGGTGCCATCGCCTGTGCGGTGGAGCTGGCGCATGACAACGGCGTCGAAACCTGCCTGCTCAGTGCCCAGCATGTCTTCACGCCCGAGGCCGATGTCGATTCCGGCACGGTGGAAGGGGGTCTGCTGGTACGGCCCCTCGACAGCCTTGGCGCCCGGCTCACGCTGCCCACCTTGGCCATCACCCGGGCCTGGGGCGGCCTCTTGCGCGGTGAGCAAGACCCGCACCTGGCCAGCTTCGATGTGCAACTGGCGCAGTTCACCGACATCGACAGCGCCCGCCAGGTCGTTGGCGCGCCCACGCTGTTGGCCACCGAGCCCTGGGTGCCCGATCTCAAGCGCCTGCTGCAGCTCAATGCCCAGCACTGGCTGCACTTGGTGGTGCCGCAAAACCACCCCGACGGCTGCGGCCGGGCACCGCTGAAAGCCCAGCTCGACAGCGTGCTGCCGCTGCCATTTGCGATCAGCTACCGGGTGCGCCATGGCAGCCAGCGCAGCAGCGTCTGGGTCTACCACCAAGGCCTGCTCAAGCTGCAGATCGAGGGCCCGCTGTGGCCTTTGGCCGGCGACAGCGGCAGCGCTGTGGTGGTGCCGCACGACGACGGCAGCGCCACCTTGGTGGGCCTGTACATCGGCGGCAATCAGTCGGCGGCTTATGTCATCCCGGCCTGGCAATTGTTCGATGCGCGCCTGTACCAGGCGTTACCAGCCGGCGCACAACTGCGGCCGATCTCAATCTAGGAGCGCCCATGTTCTACGACCACCAAGCCTTCATCGGCCACTACGAGGCGGCGTTTTCCAAGGTCACTGCCGCGCAGTTTCAGGGCCTGGACCAGTTGCTGAACTTTGTCCAGCTCGACCCCGAGATCAACGACGACCGCTGGGTGGCCTACATGCTCGCCACCGTCAAGCTGGAATGCGCCAACACCTTCCAGCCGATCACGGAGTTCGGTGCGCCGTCGTACTTCAATAAGTACGAGTCCAACACCGCCAAGGGCCAGGAGCTGGGCAATACCCAGCCCGGTGATGGCATTCGCTTCAAGGGTCGGGGCTATGTGCAGATCACCGGCCGCGACAACTACCAACGCCTGGGCGAAGCGCTTGGCCTGGGCAACAGCTTTGTTGACCAGCCGGTGCGGGTGCTGGAGCCGATCAACGCCTACCGCATCATGTCGCTGGGCATGCGCGACGGGCTGTTCACCCGGCGCAAGCTGGCGGGCTGCATCAACGAGGCCAGCTGTGACTACGTGAGCGCGCGCAAGGTCATCAACGGCCTGAACAAGGCCGAGGAGATTGCCGGCTACGCCCGGCAATTTGAAGCCGCTTTGACGGCATCACGCCTCGACTGACCGCCCACTGCCGCCGCAGGCCCTGCCGGCATGGCAGGCAGCATCTGAGCCATGCGCGCCTTGCCCAAGAAAGCCCTGCAAAACTCGCTGCTCACGCTGCGCGATCTGGCGCTCACCGCTGGCCCGTTTGTGCTGCTGGCGCTGGCCTTGCTGGTGGGCGCCTACCCGGTGCTGCAAGCGCATCGAAGCGCTGGCGCTGGCCTCGGCGCCCGGCACGCTGCGGCCGGCCTCATTACGCTGCCCGCCATCCCGGTCTCGATCATCATCACTGCCTTGGTCTACAAGTATTTCGGGCTGTCGATCATCACGATGCCACTGGGCGGTCGGGAGATGGCGATCAGTGGCCTGGTTGACGACGCCGTGGTCGGTGTCGAGAACGTGCTGCGGCGCCTCAAGGAACACCGCGCCAAGCCCCCGAAGCACCGGATGCACCCGATGTACCCGATGCACCCGATGTACCCGATGTACCCGATCGAGATCGTGGGCCGTGACCCGACGTCAACTGCCCACACTTCAACCCGAAAGAGAGGTTCACCACAGCACCGTGGGCATCAAGAGCGATCTGCCGACTGGAATGACCTCGACTCAGTCAAGTGGCCGGCAACGTCCGCACCGCACCCGCCGCCGTGCCCCGCCAAACCGTGCCGCCAATGTCATCGGCACTGAAGCCGCGGTCCACCTCCAGCCCCACCAACCGCCATGCACCTGCACGCGGCGATCTGGCCTCGAAACGGGTCGGCCAGGTCACCCCGAACAGCCGCCGGTGGTCGAACAAATCCACTTCGGCCAGCCCCTGCACCACCGTGCCCAGCCCGCCCAGCGACACCCGCAAGCGGCGCAGCAGGCCTTGTTCGCGGTCGATAAACAGCGACAGCCGGTCGGCCGAGGCAGCGCCCAGCCCCAGCCCCGGCATCAGCGCCAGGTGCAGGTGGTCGCAACGCAGGCCTTGCAGGGTTTCCGGTTCGGCCCAGTTGACGGCGGCGGTGGTGTCGGCTGCGGCCATCGGCCCCAGCCACAACAGCCGGTGAAGATCGGCCAGCAGCGCGGCGGCCTGGCGCTCGGCCGGGTCGGCGATCGGCACGCGGTCACGCCGCAACTGCAGGTCGGCGCCTGGGCTTCGACGCCACAGTTGCTGCTGGCCGGCCGCCGTCGGCCAGCCCAGCGCCAACACGCGCTGATGCGGCAGCCACCGCGCCTGCACCGTCTGTGCAGCAGTGGCCACCGCAGCGCCCTGGGGCGACCAGAAGCCGGCAAACGCCAGGCTCACGCTCTGCAGTCCGCGCCAGGCCGCCAAGCCGTGGCGGTCGGCACTCTCTTGCAGGCGCTGGCGCGCGCTCGACGAACCCGGCCCGCTGGGCACCGTAGGCCAGGGTGACGCGCAGGCCGCCAGCGCGAGCAGCGGCGACAGCGGCAGCAGCAGCGCCCGGCCCAACAAACGGCGGCGCAACTGGGCTGGGATGGGCGGGTGAAGTGGGGTCATCGGCGGAGTCGTCGGCGGCCGCCTCGGCGGAGTATTCGGTGGCGTTATCGGCGGCGTCATCCGTGGTGTCGTCCGTGGCGTCATCAGCGTCACGCGGCTCGGTACTTGCCTACATTCTGGGCTCGCCGGCGATCACTGATCGTTACAAGACCCTATGGCACACTCGCCCGCTTTGCCTGTGGGGGCCTTTCGCCGGGCCACGAATCTTGGACAAGATACTGCTGCAAATCGCCGCCGAGCTGAAGGCCGCGCCGCGCCAGATTCAGGCCGCGGTCGCCCTGCTCGATGGCGGCGCCACCGTGCCCTTCATCGCCCGCTACCGCAAGGAAGCCACCGAGGGCCTGGACGACATCCAGCTGCGTGAGCTGGAAACCCGCCTGGCCTATTTGCGCGAGCTGGAATCGCGCCGCGACGCGGTGCTGAAGATCATCGCCGAGCAGGGCAAGCTGACGCCCGCACTGCAGGCCGCCATCGCCGTCGCGCCGACCAAGCAGGAACTGGAAGACCTCTACCTGCCCTACAAGGTGAAGCGCCGCAGCAAGGGCATGGTCGCCCGTGAGGCCGGCATCGAGCCGCTGGCCGACAAGCTGTTCGCCGACACCCTGCTTGACCCGCACACCGAGGCCGCTGCCTTCATCGCCGGCTGCGAAGGCGGTGCCGCCCAACTGGCTGCAGCCGGTTTCGCCGACGCCTTTGCGGTGCTGGACGGCGTGCGCGACCTGCTCAGCGAGCGCTGGGCCGAAGACGCCGCGCTGGTCGGCACGCTGCGTGAATGGTTGTGGGCTGAAGGTCTGCTGCGCAGCCAACTCAACCCCGGCAAGGACGCAAGCCAAGCCGACAACGCCAAGTTTCGCGACTACTTCGACTACGACGAACCGATCAGCCGGGTGCCTTCGCACCGCGCGCTGGCCGTGTTTCGCGGCCGCACGCTGGAGATCCTGGACGCCAAGCTGGTGTTGAACGAGGTCTTGCCGCCGGCCAAGTCGACCGGCCCGTCGGGGCCGCCAGCGGTGTCCTTGGCCGAAGGCCGCATCGCTGTGCACCTGGGCTGGCGCCACCGCCAGTGGCCGGGCGACGAACTGGTCCGCAAGACCATCGCCTGGACCTGGAAGGTCAAGCTGAGCCTGAGCCTGGAGCGCGACCTGTTCAGCCGCTTGCGCGAAGCCGCCGAGGCCACCGCGATCAAGGTCTTCGCCGAGAACCTGCGCGACCTGCTGCTGGCCGCGCCCGCCGGCAAGCGCGTGGTGATGGGGCTCGACCCCGGCATCCGCACCGGCGTGAAGGTGGCGGTGGTCAGCGACACCGGCAAGGTGCTGGCGACCCACACGGTCTATCCGCACGAGCCGCGCCGCGACTGGGAGGGCAGCCTGCAGGCGCTGGAAAAACTGGTGGCCGCGCATGGTGTCAACCTGATCGCCATCGGCAACGGCACCGCCAGCCGCGAGACCGACAAGCTGGCCGGCGAGCTGATCAAGCGGGT
>JAYVDE010000562.1:0-9461 GCA_043749575.1 Burkholderiaceae bacterium
GACGAAGGGCAGGTCGAGCGTGTAATCCGCGAGGGCCTGAGCGGACAAGGACAGCGCTTCGCTGACCGACTTCGCCTGGCTGGTTTGAGCGGTCAGGTCGCGCACCCTGCGTGTGCGCCGCTCGCTGAGCATCTGGGTCGTCATCTCGATGACGGGGTGGAACAGGCCGCCGACTCCCCCGGTCTCGTCCCGGATGGGGCTGAACGAGAACGTGAAGAAGCACTCCTCCACGTAACCGTGCCGTTCCAGAAAAATCTGCTGGCTTTCGAGGAAGGCCGTGTCGCCGGCAAGGGCCGAGTCGTGCGCCTGGCCGATGACCGGCCAGGCCTCCTTCCAGCATTCGGCGAAGTTCTGCCCCATCGAGCGAGGGTGCTTGTCGCCGCAAATGACCCGGTAGGCATCGTTGTAGAGCTGAACGCGGCCCGGCCCCCAGATGACGCAGATGGGTAGGTCGGAGGCCAGGCAGATGCTCACGGTCGTGCGCAGGCTCTGCGGCCACCCGGCCACTGGCCCCAGAGAGGTGTTTGACCAGTCCATCGACCGGATCAAGCTGCCCATCTCGCCGCCCCCCATCAGGAAAGCAAGGGAGTTCAAATCGTCGGCTGGCTTGTCACTTCGGTTCATGTGCGCCTTGCAGGTACGGGGCTGATGACACTGCATTGCGGCAGTAAGGCTGGGTGGCACGGCATTCTGCACACACCCGTGCCCATGCCGTCCAAGCACGGCCACATGAGAAGCGATGACGGTCGATCCACCCGACTTGGTGCCGGCAAACGAGCATCCGCTCTAAGGACGACTTCTGAGCGTCGCTTGTCTGCGGCGTACAGTCAGGGCGCGCGTCGGATCGACTGTCCGGAAACGATGCACTGCCGACCCTCACTTCGGCGCCGCGAAGGGCAGCAAAGGGTCGCATCCGGGTGATCAACTTTGATTTTTCAGTGACCGGTCCACGACAGCTTGCTGACTTTCACCGCGCCTAGGAGGCTGTTGCTGCATGCCGAGCGCCAGCACCAGCGAAGATCGGCTTGGCGCCTCTACGCAGCCCAGCCCGAATGCCGGTTCATGCCGCGACGCTTTCATGATGGACATGCATGTCGATGTGCACGTCGGCAAACGGACACAGCACACCACCCACAGCATCGCGTTCGACCAAGCCCAGTTCGGCCAGCACCTGAACATCTTCGTGCACGCGCTTGACATCGCGCCCGGACCGCCGCGCCAGCTCGCGCACCGCCATCGCGCCCTGCCCTAGCAAAGCGGTTACCAGCACCCAGCGACGCTCGGTCAGCCTGCCGAAGAACGCGCCCGGGCTTTCGAAGTTCAGCGTCTCGCCCTGGTAGCTGTCGGCCTGCGCCGCCTTGCCCGCTTGCCGCAGGGCTGCGCGCCAGTCGGGCGACATGGTGATGGTGAGCGTGCGTCGTGTCGTCATGACGTTCTCCTTGCCGCATCCACGGCGGCGATGAAATCCTCTACCAATGCGTCGACCGTGGTGAACGTGTACGGCAGCTCCCGCCCACGCAGATGGCAGTGGTCGCCCTTGCCACGTTCCTTGTCGAATCCGACCACACGCACGCCGTCCAAGGCGTAAACCGCGCGGTACTTGTAACCATGGTCCGTGGGTGGCACCGGTTGCGGTACGCGCCAGACCACCAGTTCCGTCACGCCGCCATCCTCGGCAACGCTCTTGAAGCGGGTGATCAACTCGGCCTTCATGTTGGCAATTGTGCCAACAGATACGCCTGTTGGCAAGTTCGCCAACATGGGCCGGGTGCTTTGCTCGGGGAGCCACCTACGGTGTGGATTGCCACGACACTAAGCGGCCCGAGCCAGCCCGTTTGAACGCTAGAGGATTTGCCAAGGATCGCATGGACGACCTTCGCCCATGGTCCCCATCCAGTCCCCTCGCGAAAGCCAAGTCGGCGCCACCTGACAATCCAATCATGTCATCAGAACGCCGCATGAATTCCTAAGTAACTGTCATAAAACGACACTTTTCAAACGACACGGCATCGGAAGTCGCCCCACGATAATTCCGCGGTATCCAGACGGGCGACTTCTTTCAGAACGCCACGACATGCAGCCAAGCCATTGATGCACAAAGACATTCCACCACCAGCCGTGAACGCCCTCGACCTCGCCGGCCACACGCCCATGATGGCCCAGTACCTCGGCATCAAGGCCGACTTCCCCGACACGCTCGTCTTCTACCGGATGGGCGACTTCTACGAGTTGTTCTTCGACGACGCCCGCAAGGCGCACCGGCTGCTCGACATCACCCTGACCACCCGGGGCCAGAGCGCCGGTGAACCGGTGGTGATGGCCGGCGTGCCGGTGCATTCGGTCGACAACTACCTGGCGCGGCTGATCCGCTTGGGCGAGGCGGTGGCCATCGCCGAGCAGGTAGGCGACGTGGCCACGTCCAAGGGCCCGATCGAGCGCAAGGTGGTGCGGGTGGTCACGCCCGGCACGGTGACCGACACCGAGTTGCTCGACGACCGCGTCGACACCCTGCTCTGCGCGGTGTTCAACAGCCGCGCCGCGCAGGGCCGATCTGCCGCCGGCGGGGCCGTGTGGGGCCTGGCCTGGTTGGGGCTGACCAGTGGCCAACTCGGCCTGACCGAGTGCGGTGACAAAGAGCTGCCCGGCTGGCTGGCCCGGCTCGATCCCGCCGAATTGCTGCTGCCGCAATCGACACAGGCCGGCGACCTGGCCGACCAGCTGCCCGCCGCCATCAGCCAGCACCGCGCCGCCCGCACCCAGCGCCCGCCCTGGCAGTTCAACACCGCGCTGGGTGTGCGCAAACTGTGCACGCTGCTGAAGGTGGCGTCGCTGCAGGGCTTCAACGCCGAGGATCTGCCGGTGGCCCAGGCCGCCGCGGCCGCGCTGCTGAGCTTTGCCGAGCACACCCAGGGCCAGGCGCTGGCCCATGTGGCCACGCTGGAGGTCGCCCGCGCGTCGTCGCTGATCGACCTGCCGCCGGCCACCCACCGCAACCTGGAATTGACCGCCACGCTGCGCGGCGAGAAGGCGCCGACCTTGCTGTCGGTGCTGGACAGTTGCAAGACCGGCATGGGCAGCCGCTTGCTGCGCCACTGGCTGACCCACCCGTCGCGCGAGCGCACCGCCGCCAGCGCCCGGCACGACGCCATCAGCACGTTGATCGGCCATGGCGCCGAGCCGCTGCGCGCCACGCTGCGCCAGGTCAGCGATGTCGAGCGCATCAGCGCCCGGCTGGCGCTGCGCCAGATCCGCCCGCGTGAGCTGAGCGGCCTGCGCGCCACGCTGGCCACGCTGCCGGTGCTGCGCGCCACCTTGCCCGATGCCGGCTGCGCGCTGCTCGACACTTTTGATGCCGCGCTGCAGCCGCCGCCGGCGCTGCATTCGCTGCTGCTGGCCGCCATCGCCGAAGAACCCGCCGTGCTGCTGCGCGACGGCGGCGTGATCGCGCCCGGCTTCGATGCCGACCTGGATGAACTGCGCGGCATCAGCCAGAACTGCGACGCCTTCCTGATCGACCTGGAATCGCGCGAGCGCGCCCGCTCGGGCATCAACAACTTGCGGGTGCAGTTCAACCGGGTGCACGGTTTCTACATCGAGGTCAGCGCCGGGCAAGTCGACCGGGTGCCCGCCGACTACCAGCGCCGGCAGACGCTGAAAAATGCCGAGCGTTTCATCACGCCCGAGTTGAAGGCCTTCGAGGACAAGGCGCTGTCGGCGCAAGACCGGGCGCTGGCGCGCGAAAAGTGGTTGTTCGAGCAAGTGCTTGACCAGTTGCAGAGCCACCTGGCGCCGCTGGGCGCGCTGGCCCGCGCCCTGGCCGGGCTGGACGCACTGGCCGCGCTGGCCGAACGCGCCGCCACGCTGGGCTGGTGCCGGCCGCGCTTTGTGCCGCAGCCGGCGATCGATATCACCCAGGGCCGCCATCCCGTCGTGCAGGCCCGGCTGATGGAAACTGGCGGCGCCGACTTCATCGCCAACGATTGCCGGCTGGATGCCCGCACCCGGCTGCTGGTGATCACCGGCCCGAACATGGGCGGCAAAAGCACCTTCATGCGCCAGGTGGCACTGATCGTGCTGCTGGCCAGCATGGGCTCGTTCGTGCCGGCCACCGCCTGCACGCTGGGGCCGATCGACGCGATCCACACCCGCATCGGCGCGGCCGACGACCTGGTCAACGCGCAATCGACCTTCATGCTGGAGATGACCGAGGCCGCGGCGATCATCCACGCCGCCACCGATCAATCGCTGGTGCTGATGGACGAGATCGGCCGCGGCACCAGCACCTTCGACGGCCTGGCGCTGGCCGGCGCCATCGCCACCCATTTGCATGACCGCAACAAAGCCTTCACGCTGTTTGCGACCCACTACTTCGAGCTGACCGCGCTGCCGGTGCGCCATGAACGCGCCATCAACCTGCATGTCTCTGCCGTGGAGGCCGGGCACGACATCGTCTTCCTGCATGCCATCGAGCCCGGCCCGGCCAGCCGCAGCTACGGCGTGCAAGTGGCGCGCCTGGCGGGCATGCCAGCGGGGCTGGTGCGCCAGGCCCGCGCCACGCTGGAGGCCCTGGAAACCCAGCAACGGGCTGGCAGCGCGCAGGTCGATCTGTTTGCAGCGCCTCCGGAGCCCAGCACCGCGCCCGAGCCATCGGCGGTGGATGCCGCACTGGCCGCCATCGAGCCCGATACGCTGACGCCTCGCGAGGCGCTGGACGCGCTGTACCGGCTCAAGGCCTTAGGGCAACTCTGAACAAGTCCCTCCCGGCGCGGTCAGCCCTGTTTTGGGCGGTCTGCGGCCTTGCAAATCCTCGCCATAGCGGGGCTATGGCTGTGGTTTGCGCCTGGCAGCCCATCCCAAACCAGGGCGCCCACACTCGCGAGGACTTGTTCAGCATGGCCTTAGGGCAACGCGGTGGTCAGTAACCGATGGCAGCGCC
Organism: Burkholderiaceae bacterium; assembly: GCA_043749575.1. Taxonomy (GTDB): domain Bacteria; phylum Pseudomonadota; class Gammaproteobacteria; order Burkholderiales; family Burkholderiaceae_C; genus Pseudaquabacterium. The sequence continues at coordinate 4,937 of JAYVDE010000562.1, forward strand.
ATCGCTGCGTGGATCCGATCCGCCCAGGCGCATGCCGGTGTCGGGATCGATCACGATGCCGTGCGCGTGGCCGGCCAGCTCGTTCCAGTCGCCCCAGCGGTCCAGCGGGTGGCCGCGGCGTGCCAGTTCGTCCAGCGTGGCGGCGGGAAAGCGCGCCTCGATGTGCAGCGTGTCGCGCGCCTCGCCCAGCGCAAAGCGGCCCGACAGCCAGCGCGGCGCTTCCAGCGCTTCCTGGATGTTGCAGCCGTGGTCGATCAGGTTGACATAGGTCTGCAGGTGAATCTGTGGCTGGCCGTCGGCGCCCATGCAGCCGACCAAGCTCCACAGCTTGCCCTGGCGAAAACCCATCGAGGCGATCAGCGTGTGCAGCGGTGTCTTGCCCGGCTCCAGCCGGTTGGGGTGCTGCGGATCCAGCGAGAAATAGGCACCGCGGTTCTGCAGCATCACGCCCGTGCCACCGGCCACCACCGCCGAGCCGAACACGCCGTACAGGCTGTGGATCAGCGACACCGCATTGCCGTCGGCATCCACCACCGCGATGTACACCGTGTCGCCGGTGAGGCTGCCGGCGGCAGACACCTGGTCCCAGGGCAGCGCCCGGGCCGGGTCCATCAGGCCGCGGCGCGTGTCGGCATGGGCCTTGGAGATCAGCCGCGCCATCGGCACGTCGACGAAGCCGGGGTCGGCCAGGTAGCGGTCGCGGTCGTGGTAGGCCACCTGCTTGGCCTGCACCATCAGGTGCGCCGGGTCAGGGCCCAGAAAGGGCTGCTTGTGCAGCTCGAACGGCTCCAGCAAGTTCAGCATCTGCAGCACCGTGAAGCCTTGTGTCGGCGCGGGCGTCTCGTACAAGGTCACGTCACGGTAGCGGCCGTGGATGGGCTCGCCCCAGCGCGCCTGCTGGGCCGCCAGGTCGGCCTGGGTGAAAAAGCCGCCCTGCGCGGCAGAGAAGCGCGCCAGTTCGGCGCCCACCGCGCCGCCGTAGAAGCCGGCCGGGCCGGCTGCGGCCACCGCCTCCAACGTGCGCGCAAGGTCGGGGTTGCGCAACAAGCTGCCGGCGCGCGGCAGCTGGCCGCCGGGCAGGAAGATGGCGGCAGTGTGGGCGTGCGCTGCCAGCTCGGGGCGGGTGGCCTCGATCCAGCCGGCCAGCCGCTCGGTGACCGGGAAGCCGTCACGCGCATAGTCGACCGCGCTCTGCAGGCAGCGCGCCAGCGGCAGCCGGCCGTAGGCGGCATGCGCCTCGCCCCAACTGGCCACCGCGCCGGGCGTGGTCAACGTGGCGGGCAGGATGCCGCGGAACGGCACCTCGGCATGGCCCCGCTGCGCGAACCAGTCGATGCTGGCACTGGCCGCCGCCCGCCCGCCGCCGTCGAGGTAGCGCACGGTGCCGGTGGCGGCGTCGTGGATCAGCCAGAAGGCGTCGCCGCCCATGCCGGTCATGTGCGGGTAGATCACCGCCAGCGCCGCCGCGGTGGCCACGGCGGCATCGACGGCCGAGCCGCCGGCACGCAAAACATCGACGCCGGCCTGCGAGGCCAAAACGTGCGGGCAAGTGACCATGCCTTTGGGTGCCATGGTCACGGCACGGCCGGTGGTGATGTGCATGCAAGAGTCTCCTGGGTGGGGCTGGCCTAGCGGGTGCGGCCTACGCCCGCGCCCATCATGCCCGCTGGTCAGTGAACTCGCGCGCCAGGTGGTGGCAGCCGTGCGCGGGCGAGCGGTGATGTCCCGGCAACGCGCCATGCGCGGTGCTTGCGGTAACGCGCTGTTGACTATCATGGGCTGAACCGTGCCGGCTGCCGCCCGGCCGAGGAGCCGCCATGCCGCCGACCCCGCCTGCACCACACCCTTGCGCCACCCAGGTCGCCAGCAAGACCGCCGGCGAGACTGCCGCAGAGACTGCCGCCGAGAGCGCCGACCAGGCCCTGCGCCAGCGCGCACGCCGCGTCGTGCCGGGCGGCATGACCGGCCACCTCAACGTGGCCGCGCTGCCGCCGGGTTATCCGCAGTTTTTCCAGCGCGGCCAGGGCTGCCGGCTGTGGGCTGTGGATGGCCGTGAGTTCATCGACTTCATGTGCGCCTGGGGCCCCAACCTGCTGGGCTACCGCCACCCCGAGGTGGAGGCCGCCGCACAGGCCCAGGCCGCGCTGGGCGATTGCCTGAACGGCCCCACGCCGCGCTTCGTCGAACTGGCCGAGGCGGTGGTCGACACGGTTGCCCATGCCGATTGGGTGTTATTTCAGAAAAACGGCACAGACGCCACCACCGTGGCGCTGATGGTGGCGCGTGCGGCCACGGGCCGGCGCAAGGTGCTGGCCGCGCACGGCAGCTACCACGGCGCCGCGCCCTGGTGCACGCCGGTGCCGGCCGGCACCACGGCCGAAGACCGGGCCCACCTGATCCGCTTCCGCTACAACGACGTGCCCAGCCTCGAACAGGCCGTGACCGAAGCCGGCACCGACCTGGCCGCCGTGCTGCTGACCCCGATCCGGCACGACCTGGGTATCGACCAGGAACTGCCCACGCCCGCCTTCACCCAGGCGGCACGCCGGCTGTGCACCCAGGCCGGCGCAGCCCTGGTGCTCGACGAAGTGCGCACCGGCATGCGTCTGCACCTGGCCGGCAGCTGGGAGCCGATGGGCATTCGCCCCGACCTGTGCGCCTGGAGCAAGTCGATCGCCAACGGCCATGCGCTGGCCGCGGTGACCGGCACCGACGCGCTGCGCGACGCCGCCGGCCGCATCTTCAGCACCGGCTCGTTCTGGGCCGGTGGCGTGGCCATGGCCGCCGGCCTGGCCACGCTGGCCGTGGCCAGGCGCGACGGCCTGGTGGCGCACCTGGAGCGCATCGGCAGCCTGTTCCGCCAGGGCCTGGCCGAGCAGGCGGTGGGGCTGGGTGTGGCCATCCGTCAGAGCGGGCCGGTGCAGATGCCGCTGGTCCTGTTCGACGCCGACCCGGCCTGGGCGAAGGGTTTCACCTTCTGTGCCGAGGCACTGCGTCACGGCGTATACCTGCACCCGAAGCACAACATGTTCCTGAGCGCGGCCCACACCGAGGCCGACATGGCGCAGGCGCTGCAGGCCACTGAGGCAGGGCTGCTCGCGGTGCGACAACGCTTCGGCGCCGGCTGACCAACAGCGGTGCAGCGGCAGCCTGATACTCTGTTTGGTTTGCCGGGCGGCCCGCGCGCCCGGTGTTTGCCACGCACCAGCCTACCCCATGACCTATTGCATCGGCATCCGCCTCAACGCCGGCCTCGTCTTCTTGTCTGACAGCCGCACCAACGCCGGCATCGACCAGATCAGCACCTTCCGCAAGATGATCGTCTACGAGAAGCCCGACGACCGTTTCATGGTGCTGCTGTCGGCCGGCAACCTGAGCATCAGCCAATCGGTGCGCGAGATCCTGCAACTGGAAAAGATCGACCGCGGCACCGACCAGCCGGCGCTGACGATCTGGAACGCCACCAGCATGTTCGACGCAGCGCGGGTGCTGGGCGCGGCCGTGCGCCGGGTCCACCAGCAGGACGGGCCGTCGCTGAAGGCCGCCGGCATCGACTTCAACGCCAGCATGATCTTCGGCGGCCAGATCTTGGGCGAGGCGATGCGCATGTTCCTGGTGTACTCGGCCGGCAACTTCATCGAGGCCACGCGCGAGACCTGCTTTTTCCAGGCCGGTGAAAGCAAGTATGGCAAGCCCATCCTCGACCGTGTGCTGACCCCCGGCACGCCGCTGGACGAGGCTGCCAAGTGCGCGCTGGTGAGCATGGACTCCACGCTCAAGTCCAACCTCAGCGTCGGCTTGCCGCTCGACCTGCTGGTCTACCGCGAAGGCAGCTTCTGCAGCGACCAGATCGTCTGTATCGACGAGCAGAACCCGTACTTCCAGATGATCCACAGCACCTGGGGCCAGCGCTTGCGCGAGGTCTTCGAGGGCATCGCCGACCCGGTGTGGGACGGCGGCGCCGCCGAGCACCCGCTGGTGGCGGCACCCTCGCCGCGCTACGAGCCGATGCGCAAGATCACCAAGCCCGAGGAGCGGATCGTCTGACCTGCCGCAGGCCGCTGGCCGCTGATCGCGGCCAGGCCGCAGCCCCGCCAACGAGGGCGGGGCGCGCTCAGCTGGGCGGCACGTCGCGCAGATTGCCCGGCGCATCGCCATGCCAGAGATGTGCCCGCCAGGCCAGGCCGACGGTCAGGGCCAGCAGCAGGCCGATGCCCAGCATCAGCTGCGTTGTCCAGCCATAGCCGATGCGCGGGATCAGCGCCCCGGCCATCAACAGCCCCAGAGGCAAGGGGTATATGGCCAGCATGCGCACACCCATGATGCGGCCACGCAAGCGCTGGTCAGAGTTGCGCAGCAGCAGCATCGACAACGCCAGCATGCTGATGCTCTGCGCCGCGCCGGCCGCTGCCAACAGCGCCATGGCCAGCGCCGCATGCCGCGTGGCCACAAAGCCAAACAGGCAGCAGTACCACAGCACACAGGCCACCAGCATGGTGCGGCCTGCGCTCAGCCGCCCGCCCAC
>JAYVDE010000563.1:0-9449 GCA_043749575.1 Burkholderiaceae bacterium
TGGGCCAGGCGCAGGGCGGTCTCGGGCAGCATGTCGGCCACCGTGCGGCCGGGCACGTTGTACAGCAGCACCGGCAGGTCCACCGCCTCGGCGATCGCCTTGAAGTGCTGGTAGATGCCTTCCTGCGAGGGCTTGTTGTAGTAGGGCACCACCTGCAGCGAGCAGTCGGCACCGACCTCTTTGCTGAAGCGGGTGAGCTCGATGGCTTCGCGGGTGCTGTTGGCCCCGGCGCCGGCCATGATCGACACCCGGCCGGCGGCATGGGCCACCGCCACGCGGATGATCTGGCAGTGCTCGTCGACCGACACGGTGGGCGATTCACCGGTGGTGCCGACCACGCCGATGCAGTCGGTGCCTTCGGCGATGTGCCAGTCGATCAGCCGACGCAGCTGGGGGTAGTCGACGCTGCCGTCCTCTTGCATCGGTGTGACCAGCGCGACGATGCTGCCAACAATGGGTTTCATGCGAGTTCCTTTGGGGAAGCTGCGATTTTAGCCGGCCGCTGTGCGGCGCGATGTTGCCTGCATGTGAGGCCAGGTCGTGAGGCCGGTTCAGCGCACGGCAGCCGGTGCCAACCCGTAGCGCGGTGGCAGGCCGTCGGGCGGGGCCGGTCTCACCGCCACCAGCCGCTGAACAAAGCGCGCCGGGTCGGCCAGAAAGCCGTCCTCGAACGCCACCACATGCAGGCCGGCGCAGCGGGCCAGCAGTTCGCCGGCTTGCAGCAAAAAGTCGGACCGCGACGGCTTGCCGACGGTCTCGTTGCCCGCTGCGAAAGTCTCGTAGACCAGCACGCCGCCGGGCGCCAGCGCGGCCAGCAGGGCGGGCCACAGCGGCCGCCACAGGTAGTTGGTGACCAGCACCGCGTCGAAGGTCTGGCCGCTGCAGGGCCAGCGGCCGTTTTCGATGTCGGCCCCGATCAAGGTGGCGCCGGCCGTGGTCACCAAATCGGCCGCGCTGGCCAACGCGGCGGCGTCGCGGTCGATGCCGGTCAGCCGGTGGCCGCGGTCGGCCAGCCAGCGCAGGTGGCGGCCGCGCCCGCAGGCGACATCGAGCACGCTGCCGCCGGCGGGCAGCAAGTGGGCCCAGCGCAGCAGCCAGGGCGACGGCTTGGCTTGCTCGTGCAAGGTGGGTGTGGTCAAAAGCAGGCCCAGACCCGGCTGGCCAGATCGACTACCAGGTGCGGGCTCTGGTAGGCCGCAAACACCAGCGCCAACGCCACCGTGGCGCCCAGCCAGCCCAGCCAGCCCAGCAACCCGATCCCAGGCATCTTCATGTAGCTTGCAGCACAGGCCGCATGATCGCCGCCTCGCGCACCGGCAGGTTGATCAGCGCGGCAAACACGCCCAGTGCCACCGCCAAGCCCCAGACCAGGTCGTAGTTGCCGGTCATGCCGTAGAGCCTGCCGCCCAGCCAGGCGCCCAGGAACGCGCCGACCTGGTGGCTGAGGAAGACAAAACCGCCCAGCATCGACAGGTACTTCACGCCGAAGATCTGGGCGATCAGCGCGCTGGTGAGCGGCACGGTCGACAGCCACAGCAGGCCCATCGTGGCGGAGAACCCATACACGCTCCACGGCGTCAGCGGCGCCCACAACAAAGCCACGATCACCACCGAGCGCAGCGCATAGATCGTGCTCAGCAGGTAGCGCTTGGGGTAGCGCTGGCCCAGTGTGCCGGCCGCGTAGGTGCCGAAAACGTTGAACAGGCCGATCAGCGCCAGCGCGGTGGTCGCCACGCCGGGCGCCAGCCCGTGGTCCTTCAGGTAACTGGGCATGTGCACCCCGATGAACACCACATGGAAGCCGCAGACAAAGTAGCCGGCCATCAGCCACTGGAAGCTGCGGTAGCCAAAGGCCTCGCGCAGCGCGCCGGCTATGCTTTGATGGTGGCCACCGGGCGCGGCCGCCGCCGGCTCCTTCAGGCCACGGGCGATCGGCAGCATGGCCAGCGCCAGGCAGCCCAGCACAAACAGCGCGTTTTGCCAGCCCCAGGTGCTGATCAGCCAGCTCTCCACCGGCACCATCAGAAATTGGCCAAACGAGCCGGCCGCGGCCGTCACGCCCATCGCCCAGCTGCGTTTGTCGGCCGCCACGTTGCGGCCGATCACGCCGTAGACGACGGCGTAGGTGCAGCCGGCCTGGGCCATGCCGATCATCACGCCGGCCGAGCCGGTGAAGGCCAGCCCCGAACTGGCCAGCGCCATCAGCACCAGCCCGGCGGCGTACAACAGGCCACCGGCCAGCAGCACCCGGTAGGCGCCGAAGCGGTCGGCCAGCATGCCGGCAAACGGCCCGGCGATGCCCCAGGACAGGTTTTGCACCGCAATGGCGAAGGCAAAGGTTTCGCGGGTCCAGCCGCGGTCCATCGTGACCGGTTGCAGCCACAGGCCGAAACCGTGGCGGATGCCCATCGACAGCGTGACGATCAGCGCGCCGCAGACCAGCACCTGGGTCATCGACAAGGGCGCCGGTGGGCCGGCTTTTTGGGCAGTGACGGGTACGGAGCTCATGGCCCGCGATGCTAGCGCCTGGCGGCCGGGCGCCGTTGTCGATGAACTTGGCAGCCCGGTGGCCGCCGACGCACCGTGCCGGGCGTGGGCCTTGACGACCGGGGCGCCCGGGGGCCGCTGCCTACAATCTGCCGCCATGGTCACCTCTCCCAGCAGTTCCGCCAAACCAGCCGGCGCCTATGGCGAAGCGTCGATCCGCGTCCTCAAGGGGCTGGAGCCCGTCAAGCAGCGGCCGGGCATGTACACCCGCACCGAAACACCGCTGCACATCCTGCAGGAAGTGATCGACAACGCCGCCGACGAGGCGCTGGCCGGCTTTTGCAAGCGGTTTTCCGTGACGCTGCACAGCGACGGCTCGGCCAGCGTCGACGACGATGGGCGTGGCATCCCCTTCGGCTTGCACCCCGAGGAGCAGGTGCCGGTGGTCGAGATCGTCTTCACTCGCCTGCATGCCGGTGGCAAGTTCGACAAGGGCTCGGGCGGCGCCTACAGCTTCTCGGGCGGCCTGCACGGCGTGGGCGTCAGCGTGACCAATGCACTGTCCAAGCGGCTGCAAGTCAGCGTCTGGCGCGACGGCCAGTGCGCCAGCCTGGCGTTTTCGGGCGGCGATGTGATCGAGCCGCTGGTCATCCGCAAGTCGGACAGCTCGGCAAAGTCGGGCGAGCGCAAGCAAGGCACCCGCGTGCGAGTCTGGCCCGATCCGAAGTACTTCGAATCGACCGAACTGCCGCGCCACGACCTGGTGCACTTGCTGCGCAGCAAGGCGGTGCTGATGCCCGGCGTGACGGTGACGCTGACGGTCGAAAAGCCCGGCGACAAACCGCCCGAGACCCAGACCTGGCTGTACCAGGGCGGCCTGCGCGACTACCTGAGCCAGGGCCTGGCCGGCGAGCCGCTGATCCCGTTGTTCGAAGGCGCGGGTTACGCGACCAGCGCCGAGACCGAAAACTTCGCCGAAGGCGAGGGCGTGGCTTGGGTGCTGGCCTTCACCGAAGACGGCGGCGTGCTGCGTGAGAGCTACGTCAACCTGATCCCCACGGTGGCCGGCGGCACCCACGAGAGCGGGCTGAAGGACGGCCTGTTCGGCGCGGTCAAGAGCTTCATCGACCTGCATTCGCTGCTGCCCAAGGGCGTCAAGCTGATGCCCGAGGACGTGTTCTCGCGGGCCAGCTTTGTGCTGAGCGCCAAGGTGCTGGACCCGCAATTCCAGGGCCAGACCAAGGAGCGGCTGAACAGCCGCGACGCGCTCCGTCTGGTCAGCCAGTTCACCCGGCCACCGCTCGAGCTGTGGCTGAACCAGCATGTGGCCGACGGCAAGAAGCTGGCCGATCTGGTGATCAAACAGGCCCAGACCCGCCAGCGCGCCAGCCAGAAGGTGGAAAAACGCAAGGGCTCGGGCGTGGCCGTGCTGCCGGGCAAGCTGACCGATTGCGAGAGCCGCGACCTGAACCTCAACGAGGTCTTCCTGGTCGAGGGTGATTCGGCCGGCGGCTCGGCCAAGATGGGCCGCGACAAAGAAACCCAGGCCATCCTGCCGCTGCGTGGCAAGGTGTTGAACGCCTGGGAGGTGGAGCGCGACCGGCTGTTCGCCAACAATGAAATTCACGACATCTCGGTGGCCATCGGCATCGACCCGCACGGCCCGAACGACACGCCCGACTTCAGCGGCCTACGCTACGGCAAGGTCTGCATATTGAGCGACGCCGATGTCGACGGCTCGCACATCCAGGTGCTGCTGCTGACGCTGTTTTTTCGCCATTTCCCCAAGCTGATCGAGCGCGGCCATGTCTACATCGCCAAGCCGCCGCTGTTTCGGGTCGATGCGCCGGCCCGTGGCAAGAAGCCGGCGACCAAGATCTACGCGCTGGACAACGGCGAGCTCGACGCCACGCTGGACAAGCTGCGCAAAGAAGGCGCGAAAGAAGGCGCCTGGAGCATCAGCCGCTTCAAGGGCCTGGGCGAGATGAACGCCGAGCAGCTGTGGGAGACCACGCTGAACCCCGAGACCCGCCGCCTGCTGCCGATTGCCTGGGGGCTGTTGAGCTTCGACGAGACGGTGACCCGCTTCACCAAGCTGATGGGCAAGGGCGAGGCCGCGTCGCGGCGCGAGTTGATGGAGTTGCACGGCGACGCGGTGGAGCTGGATGTCTGAGGCGCTGGCCGAGCGGGTGCGCCTGCGGCCCACGCTGCTGAGTGACCTGGACTTCGTGATCCAGGTCGAGACCGACAGCCACAACCTGCCCTTCATCACGCCCTGGGAACGGCCGCAGCACGAGGGCGCGGTGCGTTTCCCCGACTTTCGCCACTTCATCGTCGAGGCCGGTACTGGTTATGAGCCGACCGGCTTTGTCATCCTGCAAGGCTGCCGCAACCCGCACCGCAGCGTGGAGCTGAAGCGACTGGTGCTGCGCCACGACGGCCAGGGCCAGGGGCTGGGCCGGGCCTGCGTGCGGCTGCTCAAACAGATGGCGTTCCGCGACCTGCACGCCCACCGCTACTGGCTGGACGTCAAGCAGCTCAACAGCCGTGCCCAGGCGCTGTACCTCAGCGAGGGCTTTGTCGAGGAAGGCCGGCTGCGCGAGAGCGTGCGCCTGACCGGCAACAACGCCGACGGCTACGACAGCCTGATCGTGATGAGCCTGCTCGACCGCGAGTACGAGGCGCGGCTGGCGCTGGGGCTGGAAGGCGGCTGACGAGCCCGGCCTGCGCCCGCGGGCCTCAGGCCGCGCCGCCCAGCAGGGTGACCGCCATGATGGCCGTTCCCAGCGCCAGGTTGATGGCGACCCATTGCCGGATCTGCGCCATCGCCGCGCCGCCGCCCGGCCAGTCGGCGGCGGCCACCGCCCGTGACAGCCGCTTGTACAGCGCGAAGCGAATGTGCATGAAGATCGCCACCATCAGCACGCCCAGCACCGCCATCACCGTCCAATGCCAGGGCATCTGGAAACTGCCACCGGACTGCACCACCTGCTTGGCGACGCGGCCCAGCATCCACACGCCGCTGCCCAAGGTGAGCAGCGACACCACCAGCACCGCCTGAAAGAAGCGGCCCAGCACGTCGTGCATCAGCCGCAGCCGCGTGGGCGGATCCAACAGCGCCACCGCCGGCCGCAGGAAAAAGTGTGCAAACACCATGCCGCCCAGCCACACCACGATGGCGAGCAAGTGAACGGTCTTGAGGGCGGCATAGATCATCGGGCGATTCCTGGGGTGGGCGCGGTCAAGCCGCAGTCTTGAGGCGCTCGATGCGCAATTCCATCGGCGGGTGGGTGGAAAACAGCGCCATCAGGCCGGCGGGCCGGGCGCTGATACCCATCGCCTTCATGGCCTTGGGCAGCTCGCCGGGATCCAGCCCACCCAGACGGGCCAGGGCGTTGATCATCGGCTGCTTGCGGCCCATCAACTGCGCGGCACCGGCGTCGGCGCGAAATTCGCGCTGGCGCGAGAACCAGGCCACGATGATCGCCGCCACCGCGCCCAGCAGGATATCGAGCACGATGGTGGTGACGAAGTAGCCGATGCCCGGGCCGCCGTTGGTGTTGCGCAGCACCACCTTGTCGACGAAGTTGCCGATCACCCGCGACAGGAACACCACGAAGGTGTTCATCACGCCCTGGATCAGCGCCATCGTCACCATGTCGCCATTGGCGACGTGGGCCACCTCGTGGCCGATCACCGCTTCGACCTCCTCGCGTGTCATCGACTGCAGCAGGCCGGTGGACACCGCCACCAAGGCCGAGTTCTTGAACGCGCCGGTGGCAAAGGCGTTGGGTGCGCCCTCGTAGATGCCGACCTCGGGCGTGGTGATGCCGGCCTTCTGGGCAAAGCGCTCGACGGTGGCCACCAGCCAGGCGTGGGTGGGGTCGGTCGAGCCGTTGATGACCTGCAGCTTGGTCGTCCACTTGGCCATCGGCTTGCTGATCAGCAGCGAGATGAAGGCGCCGCCAAAGCCCATCACCAGCGCAAAGCCCAGCAACGACGTCAGGTTCAGCCCGTTGGCGGTGAGAAAGCGGTTCAGGCCCAGCACATTGACGGCCAGCCCGAGCACCAGCATCACGCCGAGGTTGGTCAGGACGAACAGGGCAACACGTTTCATGTTTTCAACTCACGGTGGAAGAGTGGCCGAGTCTGCAGTCGTTTTCACTGCTGAAAAAGGTGAGTCGACGGGTGCATGGGTTCGTATTTTTGGGGGGTATGTCGCCGCTGCCAAGGCCGGGCCGTCAACTGAAGTGCAGCCCGCCGATGCGCAGCCAGGGCAGCAGCGTGTCGCCGGTGTCCAGCCGCTCGGCGCTGACGGCCACCACGTCGCGCAACATCTGCGCCATGTTGCCGCTGACCATCACCTCCGACAACGCGGCGCCGACCTGACCGCCTTCGATCAAGAAACTGTTCTTGATGACGCCCGAGAAGTTGCCATTGGCCGCCGGCATGCCCATCGACAGCCGGCCGACCACGGCACCACGCTGCACACCGCCGATCACGCTGGCCAGCGGCGTGGCGCCGCCCGCCAACGCCCAGCCACCCGCTGCCAGTGGCACGTGCGGCAGACCGGTCTTGCGGCTGCCGTAGAGGCTGGGGGTCAGCGTCAGCAAACGGCCTTCGCGCAGCAACTCGACCGGCGCGGCGACAAAGCCGTCGCCTGACAGCGCGGCCACGCCGGGCGCGTCGAAGCGGCTGGTCAGGCCCAGCAGCGGCGAGGCGATCAGGTCGCCGACCCGGTCCTTGTACAGCGAGGTGCCGGCGATCAAGGCCATATCGGCCAACTGGCCGCGCAGCCAGCCGAGCAGGCTGTCCACCGCCTGCGGCGTCAGCACCACGTCGCCGGTGAAACGGTCGGCCAGCGCCTGGGTGTGCACCTGGCGGGTCAGGTCGCCCAGCATCGTGCCGATGCCCAAGCACTGCGCGGTGGGCTGGCCGCCCAAGGCGTGGCAACTGCCACCAGCGTAGTTGAACGAACTGGACCGGTCGCCTTCACGCGCGGTGGCCATCGCCATCAGCTCGTACCAGCCCAGCTGGCTGGCCAGCGACGAGCCGCCGCTGGTGGCGGTGTGCGCGCGGCGGCGGTGGTGCGACACCATCGCTTCTTCCAGCGTGGCGCTGGGCGTGTGGGTGGCGCGCCAGGCCAGCAGGTCGGCCATGCTGTCGGCCATCGCCAATGGGTCGGCGTGCATCGGGCCCTGCTGCAGATCGGCCTGCTGGCCGGTGGACACCGCGTTGGCGTCGTCCTGCGGCGCCGAGCGGGCAGCCGCCAACAGGTCGACCACCGCCTGGGCCACCGCATCGTCGCCCAGGTCGCCGATCTCGGTCGACGCGCGCCGGCCGTCCAGCAGCCCCAGCAGCGCCAGTTTGTGGCGCTCGGTGCTGCGCATCAGCGCGGGTTCGTCGTGGGCCACGTTCAGCTCGACCAGCGAGTGCGCGCTGGCTTCGACCATCGCTGCGTCGAAGCCTTGGCGGCGCATCAAGGCCAGGGTCTTTTCGGTCTGGTGTTGCAGGTTCATGGGGTGGGTGCTCCGTGCCGCCGTGTCACTGGCCACCCAGGTGGGCTTGTGCGCGCAGCGCCGGCCCGGCCATCGACACCACCATCGGCTGCTTCTTGCCGCAGTAGCCATTGCAGGCCCAGAACATGTCGTCGGAGACGGCGTCCACGCTCTGCAGCACCTTGATCGCTGAACCCGACAAGGTGGTGTCGCGGATCGCGCGGCCCAGCCGGCCGGCCACGATCTCGTAGCCCAGCGTGATGCCGAACATGAACTCGGTGGTCGAGTCGGCCTGGCCGTTGGCGGTCTTCAGCAGCAGGTAACCGCTGTCGACGCCGGCGATCATGTCGGCTAGCTTGGCGCTGCCGGGCTCGATCACGGTGTTGCGCATGCGGATCAGCGGCTCGTCCGACGGCCCGTAGGCCCGCGCGCTGCCGGTGGGCGCCTGGCCCATGCGGGCGGCGGTTTCACGGCTGTGCATCAGGCCGCGCAGGATGCCGCGTTCGATCAGCACGGCGTCTTCGGCGGGCGTGCCTTCGTCGTCGACATAGACCGGCGACATGATCTCTTCGCCGCGGTAGTGGTGGGCGTAGTCGACCATGGTCACCAGATCGCTGGCCACCCGCTGGCCCATCAGGCTGCGGGTTACCGCGCCGCCCAGCACGATGTCGGCCTCGCAGGGGTGGCCCATGGCCTCGTGGGCCAGCATGCCGGCGAGCTCGGGCGCCAACACCACAGTGGTGTGGCCGCCACGGGCCGGCACGGCCTCGCGCTTGGCCATCAGGTGGCGGTGCAGTTCGTCGAGTTGCGGCGTCAGCAGATCCAGCGCAGTCGGCAAATCGGCCAGGCTGCCCTTGGCCGACAGGGCATGGGTCAGGTCGACCGGCGATCCGTCGGCTGACAGCGTGGTGAAGTTGATGCCCAGCACCGCACGCTGGATGCTGGCCAGCGATTCACCGCCGCGGCTGGTCGTCAGCCACTTGCTGTGGTGCTCGTCGGTCATCATCAGCCGGGTGGATTGAAGGCCTGGGTAGCGCTGGGCGCAGAACGCTTGCAGCGCAGCCAAGTAGTCGACCGCCTCGGTCTGCGACCAGGCCGGCCGGCCGTGGAAGACATGTTCGCCGCAGTAGTTGCCGCCGGGCAGCGCCCAGGCGTTGCGGCTGCCAAAACGCGCCATCGCGCGGGCGTTGGTCTCGGCCTGCTGGCGCAGCCGGGCCGCGGTGCCGGCATCGCCACCCTCGGGCGCCGAGGCAAAACCCCAGTAGCCGTCGCGGTAGGCACGGGCGCTGAGGCCGCCTTCGCTGTTGTTGGCGTTGCTGGTCAAGTTGCCGTCGACCATCACCAGCTGGCGTTTGCGCCAGGCGTGGCGGCGCTGTTCGGTGTAGGTCTCGGCGCCGGCAGACGGCGCGCGTGTTTCGGACATCGTGCGACTCCTGGAGGCCCGGTGGGGCAGGGGGCAGGGGG
>JAYVDE010000564.1:0-9440 GCA_043749575.1 Burkholderiaceae bacterium
CAGCGCAAGGTGGAAGCGCGCAACTTCGACGTCCGCAAGCAGTTGCTGGAGTACGACGACGTCAGCAACGACCAGCGCAAGGTGATCTACCAGCAGCGCAACGAGATCCTCGAATCCGAGTCGGTGCTGCTGCAGATCACCAACCTGCGCAAGAGCGCGATGACCGGGGTGGTGCGCACCTGGGTGCCGTCTGGCAGTGTGGAGGAACAGTGGGACTTGCCGGCGCTGGAGAAGGCGCTGGCCGAAGAGTGGCAAGTGCAAGTTGAACTGCGGGCAGCGGTCGACAAGAGCGACACCATCACCGACGACGACATCGTCAACCAGGTGGTGACGGCGGCCGACGCGGTGTTCGACGCCAAGTTGACGACGGTGGGGGTGGAGCAGTTCAACCCGTTCATGCGCATGGTGTTGCTGCAGGCCATCGACTGCCACTGGCGTGAGCACCTGGCCGCGCTGGATTACCTGCGCCAGGGCATCCACTTGCGCGGCTACGCCCAGAAAAACCCCAAGCAGGAGTACAAACGCGAAGCGTTCGACCTTTTCAGCCAGTTGCTCGATGTCGTCAAGATGGAGGTCACCCGGCTGTTGCTGACGGTGCGCATCCAGAGCCAGGAAGAAGTGGCCCAGGCCGCCGAAGCGATCGAACAGCAGGCCATGCAGGTTGGCAACGTCACCTACACCCACCCGAACGAGGATGGCAGCGTCAGCCAGGACGCCGACCCGGCAACCCAGGTTGCCGAGGTGCCGCGTGTCGGCCGCAACGATCCGTGCCCGTGCGGCAGTGGCAAGAAGTACAAAAGCTGCCACGGCAGACTGGCGTGATTGGGTGGGCTGAGCCGCCCACGCCATCATCCACGGGTCGTTACACAAAAGGGCTCAAGCCCTACACGCAGGGGATACCCGGTGCTTTGGCGCTGAGCTAGAGTTTTGTGCTTGGGCGTTGTCGCGAAGTCGACAGAGCCCCGGAGTCAAGGGATAGCAGATCTGTACGGATCTCTACACCGTTTCGGAACTGTCTCACGTTACGAAGATATTGATCGCATCAGCGATTTCGGGCTGGTTTCTTGCCTAAGCTGTTCGGTGAGCATGCACTCTCATCAATTCGCGGAGGTTCAATCATGAAATTGAAATTTGTTGCAGTCGCTGCGGTCGCAGCGGGGCTGTTCGCCACTGGCGCCGCCAACGCCACCACCACAGCGCTGGGTGCGGCAGTTGTTGGTACGCCGCTGTCGTTTGGTGGTTTTTCTGCACCGGGTCCGTTCAATGACATCTTCACGTTCACCCTGCCCGCCAACGGCGGCTCTGGCTACAGTGTCACCAACTTCACGTTCCTGCCAGGCCAGTTCAACACGGTCCTGAACACGATGTCGCTGGTTTCGAACCCTGACGGTATTCTGTTCAACTTGGACGACTCCTTTCTGGGTTCTTCGGTGGCGCCAGGCGGTAATTCGCTGATGCTGTCCTGGAGCGCGACCCCGGGTGGCAACTACTACATCGCTGTAGGTGGTGTTACCAATGGCACGCAGGGCGGCATCTACAACGGTGCGATCAGCGTGACCGCTGTTCCGGAACCCGAAACCTACGCCATGATGCTGGCGGGGCTGGTCGCGCTGGGCTTCCTGGCCCGTCGTCGTCGCAACGACTGATCGACTGCATCGGGGCTTTCGGGCCCACGACAGCAAAAAGCGGCTTCGGCCGCTTTTTTTGTGGTCTTTGCGCCGCCTGCGCGGCGCCCTCGCAGACCGATTTCGCCGGGTTGCTCGACCGTCGGACGGCCGCCGCCCGGCAGCGTTGAGCTGGTGTGACGCCCTCTAGAATCCCACGTTGATGTCACCTCAATCCAGGAACCGTGCATGCCTGTCAACCTTGTCGCCCCTGACCCTGCCAGCCTGCATGCTGTGCCGGGCGTCCAGTTAGGTGCCGCCCAGGCGGGCATCCGCAAACCCGGGCGCTTTGATCTGTTGGTGTTGTCGCTGGTTGAAGGCGCCAGCGTGGCGGGTGTGTTCACCCGCAACCGCTTTTGCGCGGCGCCAGTGCAGGTCTGCCGCGAGCACCTGAGCAGTGCCGCCGGCATCCGCGCACTGGTGATCAACACCGGCAATGCCAATGCCGGCACCGGCGCCGACGGCCTGGCGCGTGCGCGCAAGACCTGTTCGGCCCTGGCGGCGTTGCTGGCGTTGTCGCCCACGCAAGTGCTGCCGTTTTCCACCGGCGTGATCATGGAGTCGCTGCCGGTTGAGCGGATCGAAGCGGGTCTGCCGGCGGCCATCGCTGATCTCAAGCCCGACCATTGGGCGCTGGCAGCGCAGGCCATCATGACCACCGACACCGTGCCCAAGGCCGCATCGCGCCAGCTGACGCTGGCCGGCCGCACCGTCACCGTCACCGGCATTGCCAAGGGCGCCGGCATGATCCGGCCCAACATGGCGACGATGCTGGGCTTCGTGGCCACCGACGCCGCCATCGCGCCCGGCCTGTTGCAGGCGCTGGTGCTTGACGCTGCCGACGCCAGCTTCAACCGCATCACCATCGATGGCGATACCTCGACCAACGACTCGTTCATGCTGATTGCCACCCACCAGGCCGGCAACCCGGTGATCGGCACGCTCGATTCGGCCGACGGCCAGGCCTTGCGTGATGCGGTGCTTGACGTGTCGCGCCAGTTGGCCCGGGCCATCGTGCGTGACGGCGAAGGCGCGACCAAGTTCATCACGGTGCAGGTTGAAGGCGGTCGGCACGAGGACGAATGCCGCCTGGTGGCCTACGCCATCGCCCATTCACCGCTGGTCAAGACCGCGTTTTTCGCCAGCGATCCGAACCTGGGACGCATCCTCGCGGCGGTGGGTTATGCCGGCATCGACGACCTGGACCAAACGTTGATCGACCTCTACCTCGACGATGTGCACGTGGCCCGCCAGGGCGGCCGGCACCCGGCCTACCAGGAAGCCGACGGCCAGCGCGTCATGAAGCAGCCAGAGATCACCGTGCGGGTGCATTTGCACCGCGGCAGTGCAAGCACCACGGTGTGGACCTGCGACTTGTCGCACGACTACGTCAGCATCAACGCCGACTACCGCAGCTGAACTGCAGCTGAACCGGCTGCTGGTTTGAAACAAGACGCAAGAAGTCGGCGGGGGCCTTGGTGGCCCGGCCTGAGGCTGACCCCCGATGACCTGCTGCGCGACCGGGTCTACCGGCGCTTGTGGCTGTCGATCCTGATCAGTTCGGTCGGCAACCAGGTCACCCTGCTCGCGTTGCCGCTGACGGCCGCCTTGTTGCTGGCCGCCACCCCCACGCAGATGGGTCTGCTGATTGCCGTCGAGACCTTGCCGTTTGTGCTGTTCTCGCTGCCGGCCGGTGTCTGGCTGGACCGCGTGCGCAAGCTGCCGGTCTACATCGTCGGCGAAGTGACCATCGCGTTGGCCGTGGTCACCGTGCCGCTGGTCTGGTGGCTGGGCGCACTGTCGATGTCTTGGCTCTACGCGGTGGGTTTTGTGCTGGGCACGGTGGCCACGGTGGCCGGCAGTGCCGCACAAATCGTGCTGACCCAGGTGGTGCCGCGCGAGCGGCTGGTCGAGGCGCATGCGCGCAACGCCTTGGCCGGGTCCAGCGCCGAGGTGGCCGGCCCCGGCGCGGCGGGGCTGTTGATCCGGCTGGCCGGCGGTCCGCTGGCGCTGCTGGTCGATGCGCTGCTGCTGCTGGCGTCGGCTGCCATCCTGCGCGGTGTGCGGGTCGACGAACAGCGGCCGCCGCGCGCCGATGCGCATTTCTGGCGCGATCTGCGCGAGGGCCTGCGCTTCGTCCGTCATCAACGGCTGTTGTTGCTGCTGGCGCTCACCGTCGGCGGCTGGCAGCTGTGCCACCACGCGGCCCAGGTGGTGGTGGTGCTGCACGCCAGCCGCACACTGGGCCTCAGCGAGCAAGCCATCGGCCTGTGTTACGCCGGCCTTGGCCTGGGCACGCTGGCCGCCAGCTTGTTGGGCAACCGTGTCAGCCGGCGCTTCGGGCCCGGTCCCAGCCTGCTGATCGGTTTCAGCGCCAGCGGCGTCGGTTGGCTGCTGCCGGCGGTGTTGTCCGATGGCCCCTGGGGTGTGGCCGCGTTGGCCGCGATGCTGGTGTTGGGCGGCATTGGCGGCGTGCTGATATTCATCAACTTCCTGGCGCTGCGCCAGGCCGTCACGCCCGAACCGCTGTTGGGCCGCATGACGACCACGATGCGCTGGTTGATCTTGCTGCCCGCGGCGCCGGGCGCGTTGCTGGGCGGCTGGGTCGGCGAGCACCTAGGCCTGCCCGCCGCGCTGGGCACGGCCGGGGTGCTGGCGCTGGGGATGGTGCTGCTGTTGTGGCGCTGGTCTGACATCCGCCAGGTTCGGGCGCTGCCGTCGCCCGAGGCCACGCGCCACGACGAGCTGTCAGCCCGTGGCGGGTGAAAAACGGTCGACCGCGTCGGTGATCAGGCCGTCGATGCCCAGTGCCAGCAAGCGTTGCGCGTCTTCGAGCTCGTTGACGGTGTAGACCATGGCCCGCCAGCCGGCGCGCCGCGCCAGCGCCAGCAGGTCGGCATCCATCAGCCGATGGTGGCTGACGACGGCGACACAACCCAGCGACAACGCAGCTTGTTGCCAGCCCGGCCACAAGCTGTCTAGCAGCAAGGCGCGCGGCAGCGCGGGCGCGGCTTGGGCGGCGGCGGCCAGCGCGTCCGGTCGGAACGAGCTGAGCAACGGTGGTACCGCAGCGCCTGCCCACAGCCGCGCGGCGTGTTCGGCCACGACGCGGCCGGTCAAGGTTTCGGCACCGGGTGTCGGCTTGATCTCGATGTTCAGCAGGAAGTCGTTTTTCAGCACGAACGCTGCGATGGCCTGCAGGCTGGGCAGCGGTTCGCCAGCAAACTGCCGGCTGTGCCAGCCGCCTGCATCCAGTGGCGACAGTTCGGCCCACGGCTGATCACCGGCGGCGCCGCTGCCCGAGGTGGTGCGCTCCAGCGTGGCATCGTGCAGCAGGAAGGGCACACCGTCGGCCGACAGTTTGACGTCGCATTCGAAGGCCCGGTAGCCGTGCGAGGCACCCAGGCGAAACGCTGCCAGCGTGTTCTCGGGTGCCAGCTTGCCGGCTCCCCGGTGGGCGATCCAGCGCGGGTAGGGCCAGGGGGTCATGGTGTCGAGGTTCAAGCGCCCAGCCGCAGCCCGCTGGCGGCGTCGAACCAGTGCAGCCGGTCCGGCGGGGCGTCGATGGCAATGAGCTCGCCGATCACCGGTGGCACCCGTGTGGCGTCGATGCGCACGGTGAACAGCGGGTCGCCATGATGGCCACTACCGCCGATATGGCCATGCACCAGCCGCTCGGCGCCCAGCATCTCGACCGTCTCCACCGTCATCGGCCAACGGCCCGCGGCGTTGATCTCGGCGTGTTCGGGCCGCAAGCCCAGCACCAGCGCGCCAGCGCGCGGTGCGGCCACCGGCAGCGGCAAGCTGACCGCCTGCCCACCGCTGCCGGTGGTGAAGCGCGAACCGTCGGCCGTGCCCGTCAGCAAGTTCATCGGTGGTGAGCCGATGAAGCTGGCCACGAAACTGCTGGCCGGTTGGCCATAAACCTGCTCGGGCGTGCCGATCTGCTCAACCCGGCCAGCGTTCATCACGATCATGCGCTGGGCCAGCGTCATCGCCTCGACCTGGTCGTGGGTGACAAACAGCGAGGTCACGCCCAAATCGCGGTGCAGCTTCTGGATTTCGAGCCGGGTCTGGGCACGCAGCTTGGCGTCGAGGTTGGACAGCGGCTCGTCGAACAGAAAGGCCGCCGGTTGGCGCACGATGGCCCGACCCATCGCCACCCGCTGGCGCTGGCCGCCCGACAACTGGCGCGGCATGCGCTGCAGAAAGGGGCCGATCTCCAGGATGCCTGCGGCCTTCTGCACCCGGGCCTCGATCTCGGCCTTGGGCACGCGGGCGATCTTCAGCCCGTAGGCCATGTTGTCGTAGACGCTCATGTGCGGGTAGAGCGCGTAGTTCTGGAACACCATCGCGATGTCGCGGTCGGCGGGTTCAACATCGTTGACGACACGCCCGCCGATGCTGATCTCGCCTTCGCTGATTTCCTCCAGCCCGGCCACCATGCGCAGCAGCGTGCTCTTGCCGCAGCCGCTGGGGCCGACGATGACGATGAACTCGCCGTCGCTGATGTCAGCCGTTACGCCGTGGATGACCTGGTTGGCCTTGGCCCCATGGCCATAGCGCTTGATGACCTTGCGGATGCTGATCGCGCCCATGTGCCTAGGCTCCTGCCTTGTTATTTTTCACTGTCCACGAGACCTTTGACGAACCACTTCTGCATGCCCACCACCACCAGCGCCGGTGGCAGCATGGCCAGCAGGGCGGTGGCCATCACCAGGTTCCATTCGTTGGCCGCGTCGCCGCCGGAAATCATGCGCTGGATGCCCAGCACGATCGGGTACATCTTTTCGTCGGTGGTCACCAGCAGCGGCCACAGGTACTGGTTCCAGCCGTAGATGAACTGGATCACGAACAGCGCGGCGATCGAGGTGCTGCTCAACGGGATCAGCACATCTTTGAAGAAGCGCATCGGGCTGGCGCCGTCGATGCGCGAGGCCTCGACCAACTCGTCGGGCACCGTCAGGAAAAACTGGCGGAACAGGAAGGTGGCGGTGGCCGACGCGATCAGCGGAATGGTCAGACCGGCGTAGCTGTTGAGCATGCCGAGATCGCTGACCACCTTGTAAGTTGGCGAGATGCGCACTTCCACCGGCAGCATCAGCGTGATGAAGATGGCCCAGAAGAAGAACATCTTGAACGGGAAGCGGAAGTAGACGATCGCAAACGCCGACAGCAGCGAGATCGCGATCTTGGCGAACGCGATGATCAGCGCGCTGATCAGGCTGACCTTGAGCATCTCGGCCACCGGCGCCTTGCTGCCCGGGCCATTGCCGTGACCACCCAGCGCGGCGGCCATGCTGTCCCAGAAGTGGCCGCCCGGCAGCAGCGGCATCGGCGCCTGCACGATGGCCTCGGCGGTGTGGCTGGCCGCCACGAAGGTGAGGTAAACCGGAAAGGCCACCACCGCCACGCCCAGCAGCAGCACCACGTGCGACAACACGTTCAACCAGGGCCGGCGCTCAACCATGGCGCTGGCCGCTTGTGGGTGACCGGCTCGTCAGTGACCCGTTCGTCAGTGACCTGCTCGTCAGTGACCTGTTCGGACGTGATCCGCTGGTCATTGATCCGCTCAAAAGCGAGGCGCTCATCCGTAGTTCACCCGCTTCTCGACATACCTGAACTGCAGAACCGTCAGCAGCACCACGATCACCATCAGCACCACCGACTGCGCGGCCGACGAGCCCAGATCCAGCCCCTTGAAGCCGTCGTAGTACAGCTTGTAGACCAGGATCTCGGTTTCCTTGCCCGGGCCGCCGTGGGTCGACGCGTCGACGATCGCGAAGGTGTCGAGGAACACATAGACCACGTTGATCACCAGCAGAAAAAAGCTGGTCGGCGACAGCAGCGGAAAGATGATGGTCCAGAACCGCCGCCAGGGCCGGGCGCCGTCGATCGCCGCGGCCTCGATCAGCGACTTGGGGATGCTCTGCAGCCCGGCCAGGAAGAACAGGAAGTTGTAGCTCAGCTGCTTCCACACCGCGGCCATCACGATCAAGCCCATCGCGTGCCGGCCGTTCAGCAGGTGGTTCCACTCGAAGCCATAAGCCCGCAGGTACCAGGCCACCACGCCGATGCTGGGCGCGAACATGAACAGCCACAACACACCGGCCACCGCCGGCGCCACCGCGTAAGGCCAGATCAGCAGCGTTTTGTAGAAAGTGGCGCCGCGGATGATGCGATCAGCCATCACCGCCAGCAGCAGGCTTGCCGAGATGCCGATGCCCGCCACCAGCACCGAAAACACCATCGTGGTCTTGAAGCTGTCGTAGTACAGCGGGTCGCCGAACAGGCGCTGGAAGTTCTCCAACCCGACCCATTCGACGCGGGTGCCGAAGGCATCTTGCTGCTGCAGCGACTGGACCAAGGCCTGGCCCGCGGGCCAGAAAAAGAACACCGCGATGACGATCAGCTGCGGCCCCAGCAGCAGCCACGGCAGCCAGCGCGACTTGAAGAGAACGCGTTTTTCAGCCGCCAAGTCGTTCAGCCCTTGTTCGCTTTTTCGAACCGCTCAAGCAGGTCGTTGCCACGGGTCACGGCCGAATCCAGCGCGTCCTTCGCGCCCTTCTTGCCCGACCAGACCATTTCCATTTCCTCGTCGATCACCGTGCGGATCTGCACCATGTTGCCCAGCCGGATGCCGCGCGACTTGTCGGTGGTCTTGCGGATCATCTGCGTCACGGCCACGTCGGTGCCGGGGTGCTTCTTGTAGAAGCCGCTCTTGTCGGTCAGCTCGAACGCCGCCTTGGTGATCGGCAGGTAGCCGGTGCGCTGGTGGCTCTTGGACTGCACCTCGGCGTTGGACAGGTAATTGAAAAACGCCGCCGCGCCCTTGTATTCGGCCGGCTGCTTGCCCGACATCACCCACAGGCTGGCGCCACCGATCACGGTGTTCTGCGGCGCGCCTTGCACGTCGGGGTAGTAGGGCAGCGGGCTCATGCCGTAGGCGAACTTGGCGTTCTTCGACACGCTGCTGTAGAGCGCCGACGAGCCGGTGTACATCGCGCATTCGCCCGATGGGAAGGTGGCGTCGGGCAGGTTGGCGCGGCCCTTGTAGACGAACAGGCCCTGCTTGCTCATGTTGGCCAGGTTCTCGATGTGGCGCACATGCAGCGGGGTGTTGATGACCAGCCGGGTGTCCATGCCACCGAAGCAGTTGTTCTTGGTCGCGAACAGCGTGTTGTGCCAGGCCGAGAAGCTTTCGAGCTGGGTCCAGCTCTGCCAGCTGGTGGTGAACGGGCACTTGTGGCCGCTGGCCTTCAGCTTGGCGGCGGCCAGCGCGACTTCAGGCCAGGTCGACGGCGGGCGCTCGGTGTCGATGCCGGCGGCTTTGAAGGCGTCTTTGTTGTAGAAGAACACCGGCGTCGAGCTGTTGAACGGGAAGCTCAGCATCTGGCCGTTGGGCGCGGTGTAGTAGCCGGCCACCGCGGGGATGTAGACGTTGGGGTCGAACTTGTAGCCGGCGTCGGTCATCACCTTGGCCACCGGCACGATCGCGCCCTTGCTGGCCATCATCGTTGCCGTGCCCACCTCGAACACCTGCAGGATGTGGGGCGCGTTGCCGGCACGGAACGCCGCAATCGCCGCCGTCATGCTCTGGTCATAAGCGCCCTTGAAGGTGGGCACCACTTTGTAGTCTTTCTGGCTGGCGTTGAACTCGCCGGCCAGGTCGTTGACCCACTCGCCCAAGGCGCCGCCCATTGAGTGCCACCACTGGATCTCGGTTTGCGCCTGCGCGGGCAGCGCAAAGGCCGTCAAGGCGGCCAGGGTCGCCAG
>JAYVDE010000565.1:0-9406 GCA_043749575.1 Burkholderiaceae bacterium
CAGCCGGCTCTGGCAATGGCGCGTGCGGCGCAACGCCTTCGCGGCCGGCACTGCCACCCGCATTGACTGGCGTGGGCCGTGAGCCGCTTGCTTGGCGTGCCTGGCTTGCTCGACCGCCTGGTCACCGAGTACAAAAGTCGAGGTGCGACGGGTTTCCTGCGCTTCCTGACGACCCGCATCGTGCAATGGCGCGCCGACCTGATGTTTGATGTCGACCTGCCGGCGCTGGCCGCCGCGCCGCCGCTCGCACCGCAAGCTGCGGCCGTGCTGGTGTCGCGCCACAACCTGGGCAGCGAGGCCACGCGGGCAGTTGAGCACGGTGTGTTGACCGCCGCGAACCACGCCTACCGCGAGGCGCTGGCGGGTGACGACATGTTGCTGGCCACCACCGACACCCACGGGCAGGTCATCAGCTATGCCTTCGTGTTGTTCGATTCGTTCTACAAGCGCGTCCTCGGCGAGGCGCAGACCACGCCGATGATCAGCAACTGCTACACCGACCCCGCCTGGCGCGGCCAGGGGCTTTACCCGCAATTACTGGTGACGACTTGCCTGCACCTGGCCAACCAAGGCCATGCCCGGGCCATCATTACCTGCGCTCCCGACAACCTGGCGTCGGTGCGGGGCATCGAAAAAGCTGGCTTCCGGCGCGTCAAGACTTTGCACAGCCTGGTGGTGTTGGCGCGATGGATTGCGTGGCAGCGCAGTGTTCCAGCCCACGCAAAAGCCGCCCCAGGCGGCGCGTCATGAACCGGGCGGCGGTCAACCCGACTGGCGCAGTCCGGCGGTGCGAGCAGCTGCGATGAGTGCAGATTGCCGACCGCTGGTGATGCACGTGGTCTACCGCTTCGACACCGGTGGCCTCGAGAACGGCGTCGTCAACCTGATCAACCACATGGCGCCCGATGCGTTCCGCCATGTCGTGGTGGCGATGACCGAGGTGACCGATTTCCGCCAACGCGTGCACCGGCCCGACGTCGAGTTCATCGCGCTGAACAAGGCGCCCGGCCATGGCGTGACGCTCTACCCACGGTTGTGGCAGTTGTGTAAGCAGTACCGGCCGGCCATAGTCCACACCCGCAATCTGGCCGCCCTGGAAGCCACTGTGCCGGCGTGGGCCGCCGGCGTGCCGGTGCGCATTCACGGTGAGCATGGCCGCGATGTCGACGACCTCGACGGCAGCCGGCGCAAATACCAGTGGATGCGCCGCCTGTATCGGCCCTTCGTGCATCACTACGTGGCGCTGTCGCGTGATTTGGCTGGCTACCTGGAGACCCGCGTCGGCGTGCCGGCGCGCCAGATCAGCCAGATCTACAACGGCGTCGACGCGGGTCTGTTCCACCCGGCGGCGGGGCCACAGACCATTCCCGGCTGTCCGTTCAACCGCGACCAGCATTGGATCATCGGCACAGTGGGCCGCATGCAACAAGTGAAAGACCCGGTGTTTCTCGCGCAGGCTTTTGTGCTCGCCTTGCAGTTGGCGCCGTCACTGCGGCCGCGCCTGCGGCTGGTGATGGTCGGTGACGGCCCGATGCGGCGCGAGGCCCAGGCCGTGCTCGATGTAGCCGGTGTGTCCGATCTGGCCTGGCTGCCCGGCGCACGCAACGACGTGCCGGTCGTCCTGCGCGGGCTCAGCGGCTTCGTATTGCCGTCGCGCGCCGAGGGCGTGTCCAACACCATTCTCGAGGCCATGGCCAGTGGCCTGGCCGTGGTGGCCACGCAGGTGGGCGGTAACCCCGAACTGGTGGCGGCCGAACGAACCGGCTATCTGGTAGCGGCGCAGGATGTGGCCGCCCTCGCCCAGCGCATCGTGCAGCTCGCCGGGCAGCCCAGCTTGGCTATCGCGCTCGGCCAAGCCGGCCGGGCCGAGGTCGAGCGCCGCTTCAGCCTGCAGGCCATGGTCGAGACCTACCGCAAGCTCTACGCAGACCGGCTGGTGGCGGCCGGGTTGGCAGGCAGTCCTAACTAGCCATTGGCGCGCCGTGATTGTTGTGCGCGGCCGCGCCGGGCTTCCGACTCACTAAACGTTGCAGAAGTCATGCCCGCGCCGTCGGCGTCTCGGCCAGCGCAGACCGCCCCGCTAACATCGGTGGTTTGGCGGCAGCGATGCTCGGCTGCTGGCTCCACCGGGGCGGGCGGCGGGCCACGGTGGCTGTGGCGTTGTTGCGAGCTGACCCAACCCAACTCCTTATCCAACCCCTTATGTGCGGAATCACCGGCATTTTTGACACCCGCGGCGGCCGCGAAATCTCATCCGTGGTGCTTGAGCGCATGAACAATGCCCAGCACCACCGCGGCCCCGACGAGGGCAGCCTGCACACTGAGCCGGGCCTGGGTTTTGGCCACCGCCGCTTGTCGATCATCGACATCGCCACCGGTCAGCAGCCGCTGTTCAATGAGGACGGCTCGGTTGTGGTGGTGTTCAACGGCGAGATCTACAACTACCAGCAACTGATCCCCGAGCTGCAGGCACTGGGCCACGTGTTCCACACCAAAAGCGACACCGAAGTCATCGTCCATGCCTGGGAGCAATGGGGCGAAGACTGCGTGTTGCGCTTTCGCGGCATGTTTGCCTTTGTGCTGTGGGATCGCAACCGCCAGTCGCTGTTCATGGCGCGTGACCGGCTCGGCGTCAAGCCGCTGTACTACGCCTTGCTCGACGACGCCACCCTGCTGTTTGGCTCCGAACTGAAGTCGCTGCTGGCGCATGGCGGCCTGAAGCGTGACATTGATCCGCACGCGGTCGAAGAGTACTTCACGCTGGGCTATGTCGCCGAGCCGCGCTCGATCTTTCGCCAGGCGCTCAAGCTTGCACCCGGCCATTCACTGCTGATCCGCCGTGGCCAGCCGCTGCCCGAGCCACGTGAATACTGGCGGCTGCGCTTCACGCTGGACAACCCGATTGGCGCCGAGGACGCGGCCATCGAATTGGTGCGGCGCCTGACCGAGTCGGTGAAGTTGCGCATGATCGCCGAGGTGCCGCTGGGTGCGTTCCTGTCGGGCGGGGTCGATTCCAGCGCCGTCGTGGCGCTGATGGCCGGTCTGTCCGGCGGCCCGGTCAACACCTGCTCGATGGCCTTTGACGACCCCAAGTTCAACGAGAGCGAATTCGCCAAGCGGGTGGCCGAGCGCTACCACACCAACCACCGCGTCGAGACAGTGGCGAGCGATGACTTCGACCTGATCGACACCTTGGCCCGCTTGTACGACGAGCCCTATGCCGACAGCTCGGCGATCCCCACCTACCGCGTCTGCCAACTCGCCCGCAAACATGTCACGGTGGCGCTGTCGGGCGACGGCGGCGACGAGACCTTTGGCGGCTACCGGCGCTACCGCATGCACCTGATGGAAGAGCGCCTGCGCGCAGCGATTCCCGCAGTGATCCGCGAGCCGGTGTTTGGCCTGCTGGGGCGCCTCTACCCTAAGGCCGACTGGGCGCCCCGCGTGCTGCGCGCCAAGACCACCTTCGAAGGCCTGGCCCGCACGGCGGTTGACGCCTACCTGCATTCGGTGTCGATCCTGCGCGCACCGATGCGCGAGCAACTGTTCAGCACCTCGTTCAAACGCGCACTGGCGGGCTACAGCGCCAGCGAGGTGTTCAGTCACCACGCCCGGCGCGCCAACACCGACGATCCGCTGGCTTTGATCCAGTACCTTGACACCAAGACCTACCTGGTAGGCGACATCAACACCAAGGTCGACCGCGCCAGCATGGCGCATTCACTCGAGGTGCGTGAGCCGCTGATGGACCATGAGCTGGTCGAGTGGGCGGCCACATTGCCCTCAAGCCTGAAGGTGCGCGGCCAGGAGGGCAAGTTCCTGCTCAAGAAATCGATGGAACCCCATCTGCCCGACGCAGTGCTGTACCGGCCCAAGATGGGCTTCGCGGTGCCGCTGGCGCGCTGGTTCCGGGGACCCTTGCGCCAGCGGGTGCGCGCTGCGGTGTTGGGGCCCCGGTTGGCCGCGACCGGCTGGTTCGAGCCCGGTTACTTGCAGCACCTGGTGGACGCACACGACAACGGCAGCCGCGACTACAGCGCGCCGTTGTGGACACTGCTGATGTTTGAGGCTTTTTTGCGCAAGGTGGTCGATGCGCCGCTGGGCCATGCGCCGGCGCTTGCGCCGCAAGCCGAGGCGGTTGCGTGAGCCTGCGTGTCCTCCACATCCTTGATCACTCGATCCCGCTGCACAGCGGCTACACCTTCCGAACCCTGTCGATCCTGCGCGAGCAGCGCAAGCTGGGCTGGCAGACCTTCCATCTGACGAGCCCCAAGCACATTGCAGCCATGGGCGACATGGCCAACATGGCTGAAATTGCAGAATCGGCGGCGCCGGAACAAACTGTCGATGGCTGGCATTTCTACCGCACGCCCGCGCCTAAGCTGGGCGTCCGTCTGCCGGGCCTGGGCGAATTGGCACTGATGAAGCAAACCGAGCGCCGCCTGTTTGAGGTGGCCCGCGCGGTGCACCCGCAACTGCTGCATGCCCACTCGCCGGTGCTCAATGCGCTGCCGGCCTTGCGTGTCGGGCGTGCTTTGAGTATCCCGGTGGTCTACGAAGTGCGGGCCTTTTGGGAGGACGCGGCGGTCGACCACGGCACCACGACCGAGGGCAGCCTGCGATACCGCGTCACCCGCGCCATGGAAACCCATGCGCTGCGCCGCGTGCAGCATGTTTTCACCATCTGTGAGGGCTTGCGCAGCGACATCGTGGCGCGTGGCATCGCGCCCGCCAAAGTCACGGTGATTCCGAACGCGGTGGACATCGATGCCTTCAGCGTCGGTGGCACGCCCGATGCGGCGCTCAAGGCCAGTCTCGGCCTGACGGGGTGCACGGTAGTGGGCTTCATCGGCAGTTTTTACGCCTACGAGGGCCTGGATTTGCTGCTCGACGCGCTGCCCACGCTGCTTGCCGGTCGGCCCGAGTTGCGCCTGTTGCTGGTCGGTGGCGGGCCACAGGAGGGCGCCCTCAAAGCGCAAGCGGCGCGGCTGGGCTTGAGCGCGCAAGTGGTGTTCACCGGGCGGGTGCCGCATGCCGAGGTGCCGCGTTATTACGACTTGGTCGATGTGCTGGCCTACCCGCGGCATTCGATGCGCCTGACTGAGCTGGTGACGCCGCTCAAGCCGCTGGAGGCGATGGCGCAGGGCCGGCTGTTGGTGGCGTCGGACGTCGGCGGGCACAAAGAGCTGATCCGCCACGGCGAGACCGGTTGGCTGTTTGCCGCCGGCAGCGCGGCGTCGCTGGCCAGTTCAGTGGCCGAGCTGCTGGCGCAACCCGAGCGCTGGCCGGCACTGCGGGCGGCTGGCCGGCGCTTTGTCGAGACCTCGCGCAACTGGCAGACCAGCGTGTCGAACTACCCAGCGGTCTACGCGGGTTTGATTGCCGGGCGGGGCCGCGCATGAGCGCCGAAGGCAGCGTGGCCGGGCTGCGCATGGCCCTGGTCGGCCCGCTGCCGCCGCCTGCCGGTGGCATGGCCAACCAGACCCGGCAACTTGCCGAGCTGCTGCGCGCCGCTGGTGCCGAGGTTGATCTGGTGCCGACCAATCCGCCCTTCCGCCCGGCCTGGGTCGGCAAGCTGCCGGTGCTGCGAGCCGGTGTACGTCTGGCCGCTTATGTGCTGCGGCTGTGGCGCGCAGCAGGTCGGGCCCAGTTGCTCCATGTGATGGCCAACTCGGGTTGGTCCTGGCATTTGTTCGCGGTGCCGGCGATCTGGGTGGCCCGAGCCCGTGGTGTGCCCGTGGTGGTGAACTACCGCGGCGGTGGCGCGGCGGATTTCCTGGCACGAAGCCAGCGCCAGGTGCGCTTTTCGATGCGCCAGGTGGCCGCGCTGATTGTGCCGTCGGGGTTTCTGGTCAATGTCTTTCAGCGCTTTGGCATAGCGGCCGAGATCGTGCCCAACATCCTGGACCTGGCCCGCTTTCGTCCCGCCGACGCCCCAAGGCCAGGCGCAGCGGCGCGCCAAGGCGGGCCGCGTTCGCAGGTCGTCGTCGCCCGCAACCTCGAAGCCATCTACGACAACGCGACCGCCATCCAGGCCTTTGCCCTGCTCAGGCAACGCTTGCCGGGCGCCTTACTGACGGTGGCGGGTAGCGGCCCCGAGGCCGGCCGCCTGCAGGCGCTGGTGCTGGCGCTGGGCATGAATGACGCTGTGCGCTTCACCGGCACCCTGGACCGCGACGCCATGGCCGCGCTCTATGCCACGGCCGATGTCTCGCTGAACCCCAGCCTGACCGACAACAGCCCGAACTCGGTGCTCGAGTCGATGGCTAGCGGCGTGCCCGTGGTCAGCACGGACGTGGGCGGCGTGCCTTTCATCCTGGAAGACGGGCGCACCGGTTTGCTGGTGCCACCTGGCGATGCCCAAGCCATGGCCGCAGCGCTCTACCGACTGCTGACCGATGAAGCCCTGTGGCAAAGCCTGGCCACAGCCAGCCAGGCCGAAGTCCAGCGCTATGCCTGGCCACAAGTTGCAGCACGGCTGCTCGGCGTCTACCGCCGCGCTATCAATCCTCTGGCTGGCACGAGCTAAGTCTCGGGCATTGACGGATCACCATGGACTACTACACCGCGTTGGCCTCCAAGCTGCTGTTTCCGCTGCACGAGCGGCTCAAGGGCCACAGCACTGTGCGGGTGCACCGCGAGCTGGAGCAGACCCAGTGGTGGTCGTCCGACCAACTGCTTGATCTGCAAGTGCGCCGCCTGCGGGCGCTGCTGATCGACGTGGCCGAGAACGTACCGTACTACGGCCCGCTGCTCGCCAAGCACGGCATCAAACCCGCTGCGGTCGACAGCCTGGACGTGCTGCACAAGCTGCCGCGGCTGGAAAAACCGGCGATCAGGGCGCATACCGAGGCCATGAAGCATCGCCATGCCAAAGGCTTGTCACGCTTCGCCACCGGCGGCTCCACTGGTGATCCGTTGGTGTTTTTCATCGGGCGCCGCCGCGTCAGCCACGACGTCGCGGCCAAGTGGCGCGCCACCCGCTGGTGGGATGTGGACATCGGCGACCGCGAAGTGGTGGTCTGGGGCTCGCCCATCGAGCTTGGCGCGCAAGACCGCGTCCGGGTGCTGCGCGACCGCCTGTTCCGCAGCACCTTGCTGCCGGCCTTCGAGATGACCGAGGCCAAGCTCGGCGGCTTTCTCGATGCCATCCGCCGGGCGCGGCCAAAAATGCTGTTCGGATATCCCTACTCGCTGGCCTATATCGCGCAATACGCCTGCCGCCACGACATTCAACTCGATGACATCGGCGTCAAGGTGGCGTTCGTGACCTCCGAGACGCTGTACCCGCAGCAGCGCATGCTGATCGGCGAAGTTTTTGGCTGCCCGGTAGCCAATGGCTATGGCGGCCGCGACGCCGGATTCATCGCCCATGAATGCCCGGCCGGCCAAATGCACATCACCGCCGAGGACATCATCGTCGAGGTGCTCGACGTCAACGGCCAGCCCGTGCCGCCAGGCCAATCGGGCGAGTTCGTGGTCACACACCTGGCCACCGGAGACTTTCCATTCATCCGCTATCGCACGGGTGATATCGGCAGTCTGGGGACAGTGGCGTGTGGCTGCGGGCGTGGCCTGCCAGTGCTGAAGGAGCTGCAAGGCCGTGCGGTCGATTTCCTGACGGCCATTGACGGCACGGCCATCCCCGGTGGCGCCTTCACTTATCTGATTCGAGAAACCGACGGTATCGAGTCATTCAAGATCGTGCAGCAGTCGCTAGAGCTGACCGAGGTGGAACTGGTCACCGGCCCCAGCTTCGACCCTGCCGACATCGACCGCTTGATCGAGAAATTCCGCCTGCGGCTGGGCCCGCAGGCCCAGGTGGTCATCGTGCGGGTGGCGAGCATCAACCTGGAGCAATCGGGCAAATTCCGTTACATCACCAGCAAGGTATCGGCCTGGCCCCGGGGCCCGAGCCTGATCTGAGCCGCCATGCGTGACTATCTGCTGGCGTTGTTGATCCTGATCCCCGCAGTCTGGGCGCTGCGTGCGCCATGGATCGGCGTGCTGGCCTGGACGGTGATCAGCATCATGAACCCGCACACCTACAGCTGGGTGCTGCGCAGCATGCCGGTGGCGGCGCTGGTGGCCTGCACAACCTTGATTGGGGTACTCGCCAACCGCCAGGCCAGGCAGTTTCCGCTGACCGGTGAAACGGTGGTGCTGATGCTGCTGATGCTCTGGTTTTGCGTCACGCTGCCGTTTTCATTCAATGTCGACGGTAGCTACTTTCAGTGGACCAAGGTCATGAAGATCGACTTCATGATCCTGATCGCCGCGATGATCATTCACTCAAAAAAGCAGATCATCGCGTTGATCTGGGCGCTGGTCGTCTCGCTCGGCTTCTACGGCGTCAAGGGCGGTTTGTTCACGCTGGCCACTGGTGGCGCCCACCGGGTGTGGGGGCCCGAGGGCAGTTACATCGAGGGCAATAACGAGGTGGCGCTGGCGCTGATCATGTGCATCCCGCTGTTCCAGATACTGCGCGCCGAGACCCGCAATGTCTGGGTCAAGCGGGGCCTGCTGGCGTCCATGCTGTTGTGCGCAGTGGCGGGTCTGGGCAGCCACTCGCGCGGCGCATTGCTGGCGCTGGTGGCGATGGCGCTGGTGTTGTGGTGGCGCGGCAAGAACAAGGTGATGAGCGGCATCTTCATCGTGGTGACGACTTTCCTGATGGCTGGCTTCCTGCCCGACGCCTGGTTCGAGCGCATGAACACGATCAGCGAGTACAAGGAGGATGGCTCAGCGATGGGGCGGATCAACGCCTGGTGGATGGCCTTCAACCTGGCCAAGGCCAACTTCTTCGGCGGGGGGTTTGATATCTACAACCTCGACAATTTCAGCCGCTACGCGCCTGATGCCGCAGACGTGCATGCTGCGCACAGCATTTACTTCCAGATCCTGGGTGAGCACGGTTTTGTCGGGTTGGCGCTGTTCCTGCTTTTGTGGCTGTTGGCATGGCGCTCGGCAGGCATATTGCGCAAACAAGCCGGTAAGCTGGCCGAGACGCGCTGGCTGGTGAATGTGGGCGCCATGTGTCAGGTCAGCCTGGTGGCCTATGCAGTGGGTGGCGCTTTTCTCAGCTTGGCCTACTTCGATCTGCCCTACAACGTGGTGCTGGTGGTGGTGGCCGGGCGCCAATGGCTGGAAAAGAAACGCTGGTTGGTCGAGCAGGACGGCGCGCCTGTGCCTGGCCCGGCGGTGGTGGGGGTGCCGGTGTTGCCTGGCCAGCGGTTCGCGCGTTAGGACCATGCTGAACAAGTCCTCGCGAGTGTGGGCGCCCTGGTTTGGGATGGGCTGCAAGGCGTAAACCACAGCCATAGCCCCGCTATGGCGAGGATTTGCAACGCCGCAGACCGCCCAAAACAGGGCTGACCGCGCCGCGAGGGACTTGTTCAGCGTTGCC
>JAYVDE010000566.1:0-3476 GCA_043749575.1 Burkholderiaceae bacterium
TCATCGGCGCCGGCGGCGTGGGCCTGATGGCGGTGTCGCTGCTGGGCCAGCTGGCCGGCCGCCCGCCAGTGGTGATTGAACCCGACGCCGGCCGCCGCGCCGCGGCGATCGATGCCGGCGCCAGCGCCGCGATCGACCCCAACGCCACCGATGCCGAAGCCGCCGTGCGCGCGGCCTGCGGTGGTGCGGTCTGGGCGGTGATCGATTGCGTCGGCGCCGGCAGCACGGTGCAGAGCGGGCTAGCCCTGCTCAGCAAGGGCGGCCAATTGGTGCAGGTGGGCCTGTTTGGCGGCGACGTCACCGTCTCGACCCCGCTGGTGCCGATGCGGGCGATCAGCTGGGTCGGCAGCTACATCGGCAACCTGGCCGAGCTGCAGGCGCTGTGGGCGATGGTGGCGCAGCGGCGGTTCCGCCCGGTGCCGGTCAGCTGCCGCTGCCTCGACCAGGCCGACGCCGCGCTGCACGACCTGGAGCAAGGCCGGGTGGTCGGCCGCGTCGTGCTGACGCCCGAGGCACTGGGCGCCTGAAGCCGGCCCCGCGCTGGGCTGGCCCGGCGCTGGCGGAACCAGCGCCGGGCCGCCAGCGAGCCCCTCGAAGCCCACGCGACCACCGTCCAACCGCCCCGCAAGCCCATCGAAGCCCATCGAAGCCCAGCGGGGCCAGCGCCGGGCCGCTCCCAAGCGGCCCCGCCACCCCCACGGGGGGTGGGGTGCGGTACCCCGCAGCCCGGGGGCTACCGGTCCCGGCCAGCGCCGGGCCGCCATCGGCCATAGGCCGATGTCCTTCGGCAGGCACGGACAGTCCGCAGGGACTGTCCGAGTCCGGTCTCAGCTCACCAAGCGGCCCCGCTACCCCCTTGGGGGGTGGTGCGCGGTACCCCGCGCACCGGGGGTCAAACTTGCATGTTCATGATGTCGGTGTAGGCCTGCACCAAGCGGTTGCGCACCGACATCGCAGCGGTGAAGCCGATCTGCGATTTCTGCATCGAGATCATGGTCTGCTCCAGGCTCACGGTGGGGTTGTCCAGCTGCAGTTCGCGCTGCAGTGCGCCCGACTCCAGCTGGGCGTCGCTGACCGCGCGCAGCGCCTGGGCCATCGCGGTGCTGAAGCTGGCCTTGTCCACCGACTCGTTGGCCGCTGGCTTGACCGGCTGGCCATCCGTGCGCAAGCCGGCGCGGGCCACGGCCTGGGCAAAGTCAAAGGGTTTCAGCTCGATTTTCATGCGTGCGGCCTTGGCGAGTGATGGCCGCCGGTGGGCGGGCCCGTCCTGGCCCCCTCAAGGGCCTTTGGCACGCTCCGCACTCTAGGCGCCGGCCTCGACCGCAATGGCCCGAACTGAAGACCGATATGCGGGCTGTTTGCGCCCTTCTAAGCGGCGCTGCTGCAGACAATCAAGGCCGAACAAGGCTGTGCGCCGCACGGTCCCCTGAGAAGCTCTGAACCCGCCCCCATGGACGCAGTCGTCACCGCCCTGACCCCGACCAACGAAGCCGCGCTGCTGGCCGCCGCCGAGCCCACCTCGCGGCGCGGCGCGCTGGCCCGCCTGCAAGCCCTGCCAGCGCGCAAGAAAGCCATGCTCGGCTTGGGCACTGCCGGCCTGGCCGCGCTGCTGGTGGCGATGGCGTTGTGGAGCCGCCAAGTGCCGCTGGCCCCGCTGTTCCCGGCCACCCTGCCCGACGCCGAGCTGGGCCAGGTGCTCGACCAGCTGCGCAAGCTGGGCGAGACGCCGCAGATCAGCCAGCAGGGCGGTTTGGTCATGGTGCCTGCCGGCCAGGTGACCGAGCTGCGCGCCAAGATGGCCGCGCTCGGCCTGCCCAAGGCGCCGCTGACCGGTTACGAGGCGACCGAAAAAACAAGCTTCGGCCAGTCGCAACAGCAGGAACGCACCGCCAAGGAGCGCTTGCTCGGCAGCCTGGTAGAAGGCAGCCTGACCCGCATGTCGGCGTTGCAATCGGTCAAGGTGATCGTGGCGCTGCCCCAGCAGACCGGCTTCTACCTCGACCAGGGCAAGCCCACCGCGTCGGTCATGCTGACGCTGCAGCCGGGCCGCACGCTCGACCGCGAGCAGATCGCCAGCATCGTCAACACCACCGCCAACGCGGTGCGGATGTCGGCCAAGGACGTGTCGGTGACCGACCAGGACGGCAACTGGCTGACCCAGCCGCAGTCCGAAGGCGGCCTGCACGGCGACTTGAGCGCCCAGCAGCGCACCCACCAGCGCGAGCGTGAAGCCGTGCTGCTCGACAAGGTGAAGAAAATCCTCGAGCCCGCGCTGGGCCCCGACAACCTGCGCGCCACCGTCACCGCCGAGCTCGACTTCAACCAGGTCGAGTCGACCAGCGAGGTCTATTCACCCAACCAGGGCGCTGAGGCCAAGACCACCGTGCGCAGCCAGCGCAGCCTGGAGTCCGGCCCGCTCGCCACGCCGCAGCCCACCGGTGTGCCCGGCGCGGCCAGCAACCAGGCGGCCACGCCGGCCACCGCGCCGCTGGCCGCCGCCTCCGCCGCGCCGCTGCAGGCTGCGCAGGGTGGCTTCACCGGCAGCGGCGCGCGGCGCGAGAGCCAGACCAATTTCGAGGCCGACAAGACGGTGGCCGTCAAGCGCAATGCGGTCGGCGAGATCCGCCGGGTCAACGTGGCGGTGATGGTCAACCACCGCAGCACGCTCGACGCCAAGACCGGCAAGTCGGTCAGCGCGCCGCTGGCCGACGACGAGATGAAAAAGCTGACCGAGCTGGTGCAGGAAGCGGTGGGCTACAACAAGGACCGGGGTGACTCGGTGCGGGTGGTCAACATCGCGTTCCACAACGAGCCCAAGGTCGAACCCGAGGCGGTGCCGGTCTGGCGCCAGAGCTGGCTGCTCGATTTGCTGCGCGCAGCCGGCATGCCGGCCGCGCTGACGCTGGTGGCACTGATGCTGCTGCTGGGGGTGGTGCGCCCGGCGCTGCGGTCAGATCCACCGCCCGCACCGCCGCCCGAGATGCTGAGCGCGGTGGTCGACGACACCGAAGCCCTGCCGGCGCCCACCGCCGACGAGCCCCTCGCGCTCGACGCCCCCAAGGTGGAGCGGCAGTTGAGCGACGCCCGCACGATGGCCAAGGAAAACCCCCTGGTAGTGGCCAACATCCTGCGCACCTGGATCGACGGCGCCCCGGCCTGATCGTCCGCCGCAACCCCAGCCCCCCGAGAGCCCCATGGACGACAACGGTGTAGAAGAAGCGGCGATCCTGCTGATGTCACTCGGCGAGGAAGAGGCTGCCGAGGTCTTCAAGCACCTGGCGCCCAAGGAAGTGCAGCGGCTGGGCGAGACCATCGCCCGGCTGAAGATCGTGCCGCGAGGCCGGCTGACCCGGGTGCTGGAGCGCTTTGCCGCCGATGCAGCGGAATCGCACACCCTGGTGGCCGACACCGACGAGTACGTCAAGGCCGTGCTGCGCAAGGCGCTGGGCGAGGACAAGGCCAACCTGCTGATCGAC
>JAYVDE010000567.1:0-3469 GCA_043749575.1 Burkholderiaceae bacterium
GTCGGGTGCACGTTGACGTCGACCCGCATCGGGTCGATCTCGATGAACAGCACCCAACTCGGCTGGCGGTTGCCGTGCAGCACGTCTTCGTAGGCCGACCGCGCGCCGTGGCCGATCAGCCGGTCGCGCACGTAGCGGCCGTTGACATAGGCGTACTGCTGGTCGCTGCGGCTGCGCGCCGCGTCGGGCAGGCCGCAGCGGCCGTGCACCCGTACCCGGCCCACGGTCAGGTCGAGCGGGCGGCTCTGGCTGATGAAGTCGGCGCCCAGCACATCGGCGATGCGCTGCTCGGACGGGCTGCTGCGCCATTGCCCGACCAGCCGGCCGTCGTGCCAGACGGCAAAACCGACATCGGGCCGGGCCAGCGCATGGCGCCGCACCGCTTCCAGGCCATGGGCCAGCTCGGTGGCGTCGGTTTTCAGAAACTTGCGCCGCGCCGGGGTGGCGAAAAACAGCTCGCGCACCTCGACGCTGGTGCCGCAGGCGCGGGCGGCGGCCTGCAGCTCGCCGCTGCGGGCGTCCAGCCGCGAGGCGTGCGGCGCGTCGGCGGTGCGGCTGGCGATGCTGAGGTCGGCGATCGACGCAATGGCGGCCAGCGCCTCGCCGCGAAAGCCCATCGTGACCACCGATTCCAGGTCCAGCAGGTTGCCGATCTTGCTGGTGGCGTGGCGCTGCAGCGCCAACACCAGCTGGTCGGCCGGGATGCCGCCACCGTCGTCCTCGACCACGATGCTGCGCACGCCACCGGCCGCCAAACGCACGGTGACCTGGCTGGCGCCGGCGTCCAGCGCGTTGTCGACCAGCTCGCGCACCACCGACGCCGGCCGCTCGACCACCTCGCCAGCGGCGATCTGGCTGACCAGCTCGTCGGGCAGGGCGCGGATGGTCGGGAGGCTTGTCGGGCGGCTTGTGGGGCGGGTCGTGGGGGCGAACAGTGCATTCATGCACCGATTATCCCGGCGGGCGCCGCCGCGGGCCGGGCCGGCGCCCGTGCCGTCATGACGGCGCCCGATAATCGGTGGCATGGACGCTTTCATGACTCGGGTGGATTTCATTTTGCATGTCGACCGCCACCTGCGCGAGTTTGTCAACGCCTACGGCGGCTGGGTCTACGCGCTGCTGTTTCTGATCATCTTCGTCGAGACCGGGCTGGTGGTGATGCCCTTCCTGCCGGGTGATTCACTGCTGTTCGTGGTCGGTGCGCTGGCCGGCGCCGGGCTGATGAACTACCCGCTGGTGATGGTGCTGTTGGTGGTGGCGGCGGTGGCCGGCGACCAGCTCAACTACAGCATTGGCCGCTATTTCGGGCCCAAGGTGTTTGGCTGGGAGAAGTCTCGCTGGTTCAACCGCCACGCCTTCGACCAGGCGCACGGCTTCTACGAGCGGTACGGCGGCATCACGCTGGTGCTGGCACGCTTCATGCCGTTTTTGCGCACCTTCGTGCCCTTTGTGGCCGGCGTGGCCGAGATGAGCCGGCCCAAATTCTCTTTCTACAACGTCGCTGGCGCCCTGCTCTGGGTGCTGGGCCTGGTCACCGCGGGTTACCTGTTCGGCAACCTGCCCTGGGTGCAGTTGAACCTCAGCAAAATCATCTGGGCGATGATCATCATCCCCGGCCTGCTGGCGGCCTACGGCGCTTGGCGCGCCAGCCGCGCCGCGCCGATGCAAGCGGGGCGCCAGGCCTGACCCGGCCAGACCGGGCCTGATCTCGGCGGGTGCCCGATCCCCTGGCGCGCTGGCGGGCCCGCCTGCCAAGCTGCTGGCCGCAGCCCTACAGCGTGCGTTGCCGGGCCAGCGGCGGGTTGCGCGCAAAGTAGCGGCGGATGCCGGTGTGCAGCGCTTCCACCAGCCGCTGCTGGTAGGCCGGGTCGCGCAACAGCGCCTCTTCATCCGGGTTGGAGATGAAGGCCGTCTCGACCAGGATGCTGGGGATGTCGGGCGCCTTCAGCACCGCAAAACCGGCTTGTTCGACGCTGCGCTTGTGCAGCGCACCCACCTTGCCGATGCGCTCGAGCACCTCGCGGCCGATCTGCAGTGAATCCTTGATCTGCGCGGCGGTGCTCATGTCCAGCATCGCGCGCAGCACCTGACTGTCTTTCACCGCGATGGTGTTGAGGCCGCCGACCGCATCGGCGGCGTTTTCCTTGTTGGCCATCCAGCGTGCGGCCGCACTGGTGGCGCCGTTGGCCGACAGCGCAAACACCGACGCACCACGCGCCTGCGGCGTGAAAAACGCATCGGCATGGATCGACACAAACAGGTCGGCCTGGACCCGCCGCGCCTTGCGCACCCGTTCATGCAGCGGCACGAAAAAATCGGCGTCGCGGGTCAGCATCGCCCGCATGCCGGGCACGCTGTTGATGCGGTCGCGCAGCTGCAGCGCGACGGCCAGCACCACGTCTTTTTCGCGCAGGCCGCTGGGGCCGATCGCGCCGGGGTCTTCGCCGCCATGGCCGGGGTCGATGGCGACGATGACCAGGCGGTCGATCAACCGCTGTTCTTCGGGCGCCACGGTGTCGGCAGGTGGTGCCGGTGACGACAGCGGCGCGCTCGCCGCCGTCGCCGGGGCGGCGATGGCCGGCGGGCCAGCGCGGCCGAGCAGCGGCGACAGCGAGGGCAGTGCGGGCAACGTCACGCCGGGCAAGGGCAAGGCGGCGCTGCCGGGTTTGTCGATCCGGCCAATGAACTCGCCCAGCGTGTCCTGCAGGGTCTGCGCGGCCAGGCCGGCGGCCGCTTCGCGCTCGCGGATCAGGGCCAGCAGCGGGTCGCGGGCCTCGGTGGGGTACAGGTCGAATACCAGCCGGTGCCGGTAGGCGGCCACCGGCGCCAGCGTGAACTGCTGCGGCGCCACCGGCTGCTTCAGGTCGATCACCAGGCGCACCACCCGCGGCTGGTTCTGGCCGACCCGCACGCCGGCTATGAACGGGTCACCCGGCTGCACCTTGCCCACCAGCTCGCGCAGTGCCGGGCTCAGTTCGAGCTGGTCGATGTCGATCACCAGCCGCGGCGGGTCTTGGGCGATGGACTGCCGTGCCACCAGCGCCTGATCGCTCTCGATCGTCAAACGGCTGTAGTCGGCCGCCGGCCACACCCGCACCGCGACGATGGTCCCGCCGAAGACCAGATCGACCGTGCCCAGGCCCAGCACCAGCGCGCCCATCTGGCGCAAGGCGTCGCGGCGCGGGGTCGGCATCAGCACAGCAGCGCCACACCCAGCGGCGTGAAGGCCTGCACCCGCACTTGACGCTGCTCGTCCTCGGCGGGTTCGATGTGCAGCCGCAGGTCGGGCCGCGGCAGCAGGCCGGCCACCTGGTCCGGCCATTCGGCGATCTTCAGCCCCGGGCGGGCGAAAACGTCGCGAAAGCCGGCGTCCAGCCATTCTCGCGGGTCGCTGAAACGGTAGAAGTCGAAGTGCGCGGCCTCGTGGCCATCGGCCAGCGTGTAGGGCTCCATCACCGTGTAGGTGGGG